>JAOZQX010000118.1 GCA_029931995.1 Bacteroidales bacterium | reverse complement strand
TGTTCTTACCATTATGGTAAAACACCCAAAAAGGCTTAATATCTCTTACTAAGCAAATAAAAAAACCCGCTCAAATGAGCGGGTTTTTTTTATTACCCCCCACGCAACCATTTTATTTAATTTTTCATCTTAAAAGATATAACCTATTAAAAAGTACCGTTATGAAATCGTTATTAAAACTCACTTTAATTCTTGGAATAGTTTTCTTTTCATCGGGTTGCAATAAAAATGATAAGGAAATTCAGAATCAAGAAACGGGCAATATTCAAATATTGCAATTTTCACATTCCGATTGCCTCAACAGTACTTTCAAAGATGAATTAGTAGAAAGCATAGAATTGCAAGCAATTAATCAAAATCAATTGCAAATAACCCACAAGAACTCCATGTTTAATTGTTGTCCAGGAATTCTGAGTGTAATTTGCGCTGTTAATAACAATACGATTATTATTAACGAGGATGAATCTGAATATGGATGTCATTGTATTTGCCCATATGATTTTAATTTGACTATTGGCTCTCTTTCCACTTCAAATTATTTAATCAAAATACAGAAAATGGGAGAGGATTATTTTCAGTTTGAGATCAATTTCCATCAAAATTTTGAATCTACAATAGTTATTGATTAATCTCTCTTAATTAAATTTTATTTCTTTTTAGTTCTCACGAATTGCTTAATCTTTATTACTTTTGTGAAACAATTCACAATAAAAAATATTGAGATGGGTATTCGTAAATTAAACAGTATTTTCAGGCCACAACGTATCGCGTTGATCGGAGTTCCGACCGATCCAAAAAGCGTGGGTGGTATTACCTTGAGTAATTTAGTAGGTGGTGGCTTTCGCGGAGTGGTTTATCCGGTTAATCCAAAATACGAAGCAGTAATGGGAATTCCCTGTTACCCAAATGTAAAAAGCTTACCTAAAACACCTGATTTGGCAGTAATCACAACCGGATCAAGACTAGTCCCCCAATTGGTAGAAGAATGCGGTGAGGCCGGAATTAACGGCATCATTATTATGAGCGCCGGATTTAAAGAAATCGGAGAAGAAGGAAAAAAACTGGAACAGCAGGTTAAAGATATTGTTGACAAATACCCAGACATGCGTGTGATTGGGCCTAACTGTATGGGTGTAATCAATCCAGGCATAAATATGAATGCGAGCTTCGCTCGAAATATGCCTAAAAAAGGGAATATTGCTTTTATTTCTCAATCAGGTGCACTGGGTAGCTCATTACTTGATTGGGCCGAAGAAGAAAACATAGGGTTCTCAAATTTTGTTTCCATTGGTAATGCCATGGATTTAAGTTTTGGTGAATTGCTTGATTATTTTGGTCAGGATTCAAACACCAAATCGATTATACTTTATGTTGAGCAAATAAAAGATGTTCGTAAATTTATGACGGCCGCCAGAGCATTTGCACGCAAAAAGCCAATCATTGTATATAAAGCAGGTCGTTTCCCCGAATCGGCTAGGGCTGCTTCCTCACATACAGGAGCTATTGCTTCAGAAGACACTGTTTATGATGCTGTATTCCGCAGAGCGGGAATGGCCAGAGTTTATGACATCGGAAATATTTTCAATTTTACGGATTTGATTGGTCGTAAAAGCATCCCTAAAGGACCCAATTTAGCGATTGTTACAAATGCAGGCGGACCAGGTGTAATGGCCACAGATACGCTGATTTCTAAAGGAGGGAAACTAGTTAAATTAGAAGAGGAAACCATCCAAAAATTAAACGCATTCCTCCCCCACTTTTGGTCGCGCGGAAACCCGGTAGATGTTATTGGAGATACTGACCCGAAACGATATTCTGATGCTACAAAAATTGTTATTGAAGACCCAAATGTTGATGCAGTTTTGGTAATTCTCACTCCTCAGGCGATGACTCAGCCTACCGAAACAGCTAGACAAATTGCTCAAATAGCAGAAACAAATTCAAAACCAATAATGGCCGCCTGGATGGGTGGAAAAAGCATGCGCGAAGGAATTTCAGTTTTTAATAATGCCGGAATAGCTGCTTATGAAACTCCCGAACAAGCCATTGATGCATTTATGACTTTAGTAAATTACTCACGAAATCTTGAGGTATTGTTTGAAACGCCCAAAGATGTCCCGGTTCGATTCAATTACGATCGCCAAAATCTTCGTGAAGAGTTTAACCAAACGATGAAAAGCAAAGGGAAGGTTTTATCGGAGGTTGATTCAAAAAAATTCCTTGAATCTTATGGCATAAAATCTTCGAGTCCAACTACTGCAAATAACGAACGAGATGCTATCAAAATTGCCAATAAATTAGGCTACCCCTGTGTTATGAAAGTTCTATCAACAGAGGTTATACATAAATCAGATATTGGAGGTGTAGTACTAAATATTGGAGGTGAAAAAGGTGTTGTTTCTGCTTATCGCTCAATTATGAGAAATGTTAGTGATAAAATGCCTGAAGCAAAAATCAGCGGGGTTACTTTACAATCCATGTGCAACAATAAAGATGGGGTTGAACTCATTCTGGGAATTAAAAAAGATCCCGTTTTTGGCACTGTAATTCTAGCCGGTATGGGTGGCGTTGGAGCCGACCTCATCAATGATACAGCTCTAGGGTTTCCTCCATTAAACGAACGCTTGGCGCGATTAATGCTTGAGTCCTTGAAGATTTATCCAATGCTTAAAGGTTATCGTGGAATGAAGCCTAAGAACATTGATAAATTGATTGAGGTAATGATCCGCTTATCGTACCTGGCCGCTGATTATCCTGAAATTGAGGAGCTTGATATTAACCCAATATTAGTGAGCGAAGAAGATGTTATTGCTTTGGATGCTAGAGTGGTATTAGATAAAGAAATCTTGGAAAATCCAATTCCACAATATTCTCATTTGGCACTTCATCCTTATCCGGAAAAGTATGTTAAAACAGAACGTTTGAATGATGGAACACAAATCATTCTTCGCCCAATAAAACCGGAAGATGAGCCACTTTGGTTAGAATTACTGGGCAGTTGTTCGAAAGAAGCCATTTATTCGCGTTTCCGTTATAATTTCCATTTCGATTCGCATGAAATTGCAACACAGTTTTGCTATATCGATTATGCCCGTGAAATAGCTATCGTTGCTGAGATCATGGAAGAAGGAAAACGTAAGCTGATTGGTGTTGGGCGCATGATTGCCGATCCTGATCATGAAATTGCTGAGTATGCCGTTTTGATTACAGACAACTGGCAACGAAAAGAACTTGGAGTTATGTTTACCGAATATTGTTTGGAGATTGCAAAACAATGGGAATTAAAAACCTTTTATGCTCAAACAACCAAGGATAATCAGGCAATGATTGCTGTGTTCAAAAAGATGGAATTCAGAATTAAATTTAACTCAGACGGAACCGTAGATGTTTATCGTGATCTGAAATAAACAGAAGCTATCATTTACATGACATTAAAAGAAAAAATATTCGAAGCTGCCGAGGCCGTTCGAACAGCTAAATATGCTGTTGGTTTTACTGGAGCAGGTATTTCTGTCGAAAGTGGCATTCAGCCATTTCGTGGGGAGTCCGGCTTGTGGAATGATCACGACCCTATTTTCGTGGAAATTGAATATTTTTCTAAAAAACCCCTCCAATCCTGGAAAAAAATCAAAGAAGTTTTTTACGATAAATTTGATGAAGCCAAACCTAACCTTGCACATGAAGTGATGGCTAAAATGGAGAAACGTGGTTTTCTTGAATCTATTATTACACAAAATATTGACAATTTACATCAAAAAGCAGGATCAAAACATGTGTATGAATTGCATGGCACTTCTCGCACTTTATCATGCACAGAGTGTTCCTCAGAATTTGATATGGCTTTTGCTGATTTGAATTTTTTACCTCCTACTTGCTTTGTTTGCAAAGGGATTTTGAAACCCGATATCGTTTTTTTTAATGAACCTCTTCCACATTTCCCATTAAAAAGAGCCAAAGAAGAAACACAAAAAGCAGATGTATTACTTATCATCGGAACAAATGCTGAAGTTTATCCGGCAAACGAAATACCTATTAAAGCAAAAGAAAATAACTGTTTGATTATTGAGATTAATGTTCAGAAATCAGAATTTACAGACACTATTACTGATATATATTTAGAAGGAAAAGCCACTGAAATAATGGCTGCTATCGGAAAGCATTTATATTTGACAGATTAAAAACAACTATTTATTTTAAACCCACAACTTAAGCTGTGGGTTTAAAAGGAACTTATTTGTCTAATTTCTCACAAATTGAGTTAAAAATATCATCAATCGACCCCACTCCAACAATTTTTATGAGCTTATCTTGCTTAGTATAATAATCAAGCAAAGGAGATGTTTGGTTTTTGTAAACACTCAAACGATTATTGATTGTTTCTTTATTGTCGTCTTTGCGGCTTTCAATTTCAGCACGTTTCAATAAGCGAGCAATTACTTCTTCATCAGCAACATCCAACGATATCACATTCGAAATTCCAACATTTAATTTAGTCATTAATTTGTCAAGTGCACCAGCTTGTACAATTGTTCTTGGAAATCCATCAAAAATAAATCCTTTTACATCTTTATTATTTTCCATTACAGAATGTAATATTTGAATCAATAACTCATCAGGAACCAACTCACCGCGTTCCATGATATCTCGGGCTTTTATTCCAAGTTCTGTTTCATTTTTTACTTCAGCACGTAATATGTCGCCAGTTGAAACATGCTTTAGCTGATATTTTTCTGCAATTTTTACTGACTGGGTTCCTTTACCAGAACCAGGAGGGCCAAAAAGAATAAGATTAAACATATATAAATAATTAGGTTGTTAATAGATAAATTTTATAGTAAAAACATATGCACAAACATATAAAAATAATTTATCAGAATTCCTTACATCAGATTTGAGTTTTTAAAATTTTATGCACAATTAAAATTCTTTTTCTTAATAAAGCATTGAAATTTTTTACACATACGAATGAACAAAAATTATCATTATTTTTACAAATTAAACCTAAAAAATTAATCTATACCCTCATGCAAGTGGATTCTAGTTTTAATACAATTAACGACAGCCTTGCACTTGCTGACATAGCTGTTTCCCTTGATTCAACTTCAGTGAGTCGAAAACCATCATCATTTATTACTGAATCACCTGTAAATGATTTTACAGTTTCCACAAAAGAAAAGCATTCGGGCGATTGGGTAACCCTTTTATTATTAATTGGGTTCATCTTATTAGCCATCTCAAAGTTTTTATTCCGTAAACGTTTTAGCGAATTATTTAAAGCATTTTGGGCTCGCAATTATTCCAATCAATTAATGCGCGATGGAAATATCTTTAAGGAGCAATTTGGATTAGCAATGTTTCTGCTTTACTTAATCTCGATTCCATTATTTTTTTCACTATCCGTAATATACCTTTTCCCTAAGTATGAATTAGAACTAAATTTTTTACTCGTACTTCTGTTCGCTTTGCTATCACTAATTTTATGGGCTTACCGAATTCTATTTGTGAAAATAACTTCCGTTATTTA
>JAOZQX010000117.1 GCA_029931995.1 Bacteroidales bacterium | reverse complement strand
AAAAAATACTTCCGGAATTTAAAGGGCGTATTGATGGCTCAGCATTGAATGTGCCGGTTCCTTATGGCTCCTTGCTTGATTTAACAACTGTTTTGAAGGGTTCGGATGTAAGTATTGATAAGGTTAATAATACAATGGGAAAAGCAGCAAAAAACTGCCCTAATATTATTGAAGTAGTTGATGACCCCATTGTTTCGACTGATGTAATTGGAAATCGTCATTCTGTTGTTTTTGATAAACAAGCCGTGATGAAATCGCCGGGGCGAATGATTAAAACTTTGTCGTGGTACCATACTTCCCTTGCTGTAGCAGCCAGAGTTGTGGATGTGATAGAGGCTTATTATGAGATTGAAAAGAAAGGAGGTGACAAATGAGAGTAGCTATAAATGGATTTGGAAGAATTGGAAGATCGGTATTCCGTATTTTGAATAAACGGGATGATATAGACGTTATTGCAATCAATGATTTATTTGACAATCAGGTGCTGGCCTATTTGTTAAAATACGATACAGTTATGATGGGCTTTGGGCAAAACATTAAATTGGAAAACGATTATTTAATTACCCCCAACGAGAAAGTAAAAATGCTGAGCATAAAAAATCCTCGTGAACTTCCCTGGAAAGAACTTGATATAGATGTGGTTATTGAAGCCACAGGAATATTTCGTACGAGAGAGGAATTGCAACCACATTTGGAAGCGGGCTCAAAAAGGGTAATTTTAACTGTTCCCGCAAAAGATGAAATTGACTTCACTATAGTAATTGGAGTAAACGATGATGGCTTAAAACCCGAACATCGAATTATTTCCAACGCAAGTTGTACAACAAATTGTTTGGCTCCAATGGCAAAAGTATTAAACAATGCTTTTGGAATTAAAGAGGGATTGATGACTACCACCCATGCCTATACTAACGATCAGCGATTGGCCGATGTGCCTCACAAAGATTGGCGGAGGGGTAGGGCTGCGGCCGAAAATATAATACCCACTACTACCGGAGCTGCAAAAGCTGTAGGTAAGGTAATTCCTGAATTGAAAGGCAAACTGGATGGGATGGCTTCTAGAGTTCCGGTTCCGGATGGTTCGGTGGTTGATTTGGTTGTGGAAGTAGAGAAAGATGTGACGGTTGAAGATATTAATGCTGCGGTAAGAATTGCATCTACATCAAAAAATATGAGAAATATTTTGCAATATGCTGAAGAAAAATATGTTTCCTCCGATATTGTGGGTAATTCATACTCAAGCATCTACGATCCTGAATACACCAAAGTTCTTGGTAAGCGAATTGTAAAAACACTTAACTGGTACGATAATGAATGGGGCTACTCAAACCGCGTTGTAGATTTGATTGGTTTATTGATGGATTTTGAATAAGCTCAAGCGGAAGTATTTACTTTATTAACAAACGGTTGAAAAAACTTAAGCAAATCTTAATACAGGGTTTGGCTAAGAGCTTATTTGTTTTTAATTTTGTTTGATACAATTTTGAAATTGTAAATTATGTACGTTCCCGATGAGGCATTAGAAAACAAGGAAATTGTTAGGCGTTATCGGAGTTTGCTGCGGGTTTGGTACACTCGCAAAACTCCGGATGATAAAAAATTGGTACGCAAAGCTTTTAACCTTGCAGTGGAGGCTCATAAAGGGGTGCGCCGTAAATCGGGTGAGCCGTACATATACCATCCTCTTGATGTAGCCCGTATTGCAGCCGGTGAAATAGGTCTTGGTACCACATCTATTATTTGTGCTTTACTTCACGATGTAGTTGAGGATACTGAGTATTCACTTAATGATATCCGTGAGATTTTCGGGAATGATGTAGCAAAGATTATTGATGGTTTGACAAAAATTGAGGAATTGTTCGATGACCAAACTGCATCCATACAGGCCGAGAATTTTAAAAAAATGTTATTAACACTCTCTGACGATGTAAGGGTTATCTTGATTAAGTTGGCCGATCGGCTTCATAATATGCGTACGCTCGATTCGATGACGCGTGTAAAAAAACTAAAAATTGCTTCCGAAACAAATTATTTATATGCGCCTCTTGCTCATCGTTTGGGCCTGTTTGCGATAAAAAGTGAGCTGGAAGATCTGGCCCTTAAATATCTTGAACCTGAAATTTTTACTACTCTCACCGAAAAACTTCTGGAAACCAAAAATATTCGCACAAAATTTGTTCGAAGATTTTTAGCGCCATTACGAAAAACCCTAGATCAACAAAATATTACTTACCATATTGGGGCAAAAGTAAAACCCATTAAATCTATTTGGGGGAAAATGAAAATTCGCGAAATCCCCTTCGAAGAGGTTTTTGATGCTTTCTCGGTTCAAATTGTTATTGATGCAACTGCCAAACAAGAAAAAATTGATTGTTGGAAAGTTTACTCCATTATAACAGATCATTATCGACCTAAAATGGATCGATTGAAAGACTGGGTTTCTATTCCCAAAGCAAATGGCTACGAAGCATTGCACACAACTGTTATGAGTCATACTGGTCAATGGGTTGAAGTACAGATTCAAACTGAGCGGATGAAAGATATTGCAGAAAAGGGCTATGCCGCACACTGGAAATACAAGAATGAAGAAAGTAAAAGTGGCTTAGACATGTGGTTAAGTCGTGTTCGCGAGATACTTCAGGGAGATGAAGAAAATGCGTTGGATTTCCTAAGCGATTTCAAGATGAATCTTTTTTCGGATGAGATTTTTGTTTTTACCCCTCAGGGTGAATTAAAATCACTTCCAAAAGGTGCTACGGTTTTAGATTTTGCATATCATATACATAGTCAGATTGGAAATAACTGCATTGGTGCCAAAGTAAACCATAAACTTGTACCATTAAATTATCATTTAAAAAGTGGTGATCAGGTAGATATTTTGACATCAAAAAGCCAAATGCCCAAAGAAGACTGGGTGAAGTTAGTTGTTACAGCCCGTGCAAAATCAAGAATAAAACAAGCAGTTCGCGATTTCAGAAAAACATTTAAGGAAGAAGGAAAAGAAAAACTGATTAAAATGTTTGAGCAATTGGGATTGGAATTTTCAAGGCACAATCGATCCATTTTGCAAAACAGAATTGGCCAGCCTAGCTCTATTGATCTTTATTTTTTGATTGCTAAAGCAAAGATTGGTTTCAACGATGTTAAAGTAGCCTTATTGGAAAATGGAAAAGGAAAGTGGTTCCGTAATATCAGTATTCCTTTTATCAAATCTAAGAATCATGATTTGCAAAATGTTTCGGAGGAAATTAGAGAAAATATACGTAAAAAGCCGGAAAGTTTACTTTTAGAAGGTCGGATTAGTAATTTGAATTACAAAATATCAAAGTGTTGTAATCCTATTCCGGGCGACGATGTTATTGGAATGATCTTGAAAAATGATGTGATTGATATTCATCGTACCAATTGCCCAAGTGCCATTCAGGATATGTCGAAATTTGGTAATCGGATTGTAAAAGCCAAGTGGCGAAAGAAAGAAACAGTTTCATTTTTGGCAGCAATTAAAATTACCAGTATCGATAACGTTGGTTTTATTAACCACGTTACTTCAATTATTTCAAAAGAACTTCTCATAAATATTCGATCATTTCATTTGGAAACTTCCGAAGGGGTGACAAATACAACCATTATGCTTTATGTAAATGATTTGGAAAGTTTGAATAATTTAATAATGAAATTAAAGAAGATAAAAGAAATAAAGAAAATTAGTAGGATTGACGGATTTGCTGAATCGAAACTTTAATGAAAGTTGCTGATTTATAAGTTTTAATAAAAAAAATGGAATTATTTTTATTTATACCAAATCCTAATAAATAAATTTTCCGTATTTTTATGCAGGATTAAAAATAAGGGTTATGAAAGATAAAAATAAAGACACCTTTGAGACTGTAAAACAGATTTTTACTGAATATTTGGAGAAAAGAGGACATCGTAAAACACCAGAGCGATATACAATTTTGAAGGAGATTTATGCCACTGATGGACATTTTGATATAGAAACGCTTTATATACGAATGAAAAATAACAAATATCGTGTAAGTAGGGCAACTCTTTATAATACTATTGAATTATTACTCGACTGTAACTTAGTAACTAAACATCAGTTTGGAAATAACTGCGCACAATTTGAGCGTTCATTTAAATTTAAACAGCACGATCATTTTATTGATACGAAAAGTGGGAAGGTTTTGGAATTTTGCGATCCAAGATTGCAAGAAATTCAATTGGCTGTTGAAAAATTATTAAATGTAAAAATCTCACATCATTCGCTTACTTTTTATGGGTCTTCACCAGAGGAGACCAAGAAAGATTAAAAACACTTAATTAACCAATAAAATCTATGAAAGTTGATGTCTTATTAGGTCTTCAATGGGGTGATGAAGGCAAAGGAAAAATTGTGGACGTACTTACCCCAAAATATGATATCATAGCCCGTTTTCAAGGAGGACCTAATGCTGGTCATACCATCGAATTTGAAGGAAATAAATTTATTTTACACACCATCCCATCCGGAATTTTTAATAAAAATACTACCAATGTGATTGGGAATGGCGTAATCATCGATCCTTTTATCTTACAAAAAGAGCTAAATAACCTGAAGGTTAAAAATATTGATCCATCGGCTAATTTGTTGGTGTCAAAAAAAGCACATTTAATACTGCCAACACACCGATTGCTGGATGCTGCTTATGAACAGGCGATGGGAAAAGGGAAAATTGGATCTACCTTAAAAGGTATTGGACCCACTTATACGGATAAAATAGCCCGAAAGGGTTTAAGAGTTGGAGATTTGACTTCAGGTAAGTTTGCCGAAAAATATGAATCTCTTAAATCCAAACATCTTGAAATTTTAAGATTTCATGAGTTCGATTATGAAAACCATAAATTGGATGGAGTCCTTTTTGGTGAATATGAAGGAAAGTGGTTTGAGGCTGCTGAAACCTTAAAGAAATTGGAGCATATCGACAGCGAGTATTTCATTAATCGAGCATTGGAGAGTGGAAAAAAAATTCTGGCAGAGGGTGCACAAGGTTCCTTACTCGACATTGAGTTTGGGTCTTATCCTTTTGTAACTTCCTCCAATACAATTACTGCCGGAGTATGCTCTGGTTTAGGAATTTCGCCTAAAAAAGTAGGTAAAGTTTATGGAATTTTTAAAGCTTACTGTACACGTGTAGGTAGTGGCCCGTTTCCAACTGAATTGGAAAATGAAGAAGGCCAGAAATTGCGTGATGTAGGTAGAGAATTTGGTTCTACTACCGGGCGTCCTCGCAGATGTGGTTGGCTTGATTTACCGGCATTAAATTACGCTATTATGCTTAATGGTGTGGATGAATTATTGATGATGAAAGCTGACGTCTTGAGTCCGTTTGATAGCATTAAAGTATGCACAGCTTACAAATGTGGTGATGAAATTTGTGAAGAAAGCTGTTATGATGTTGCAACTGATGATGTTGAATTGGATACTATATTTGATGAGTGTATTTATGAAGAATCATGAGAGGATAATGGTGATAATATTACATATG
>JAOZQX010000116.1 GCA_029931995.1 Bacteroidales bacterium | reverse complement strand
GTACAACAATCAGTGTAAGGAATGTTGCAAACGTTAATCCGAATATAACCGTCCACGACAGAGGCCCCCAAAACATAACCATATCTCCTCCAATTGAAAATTGAGGATCGAAATAGAGTAAGAAAGTTCGGAAGTTTACATTCATTCCTATGGCCATAGGTATCAAGCCTAAAATAGTTGTAATGGCCGTGAGCAATACAGGACGTAATCTGGTTTTACCTCCTTCAATAATACAATCAACAGACTGTTTTGGCGAAAGCATTACCGTATCATCTATACCGAGATCACTGCGTTTTCTACGTTTCAGTAAATCAATATAATCAACTAAAACAATGGCGTTATTTACAACCACTCCTGCCAGCGAAACAATTCCTACCCCTGTCATAATAATAACGACGTTCATATTAAATGTGGCAATTCCCCCAAACACCCCAATAGTACTAAAAAGCACACTTGCCAAAATAATCATTGGCCTGACAACAGAGTTAAATTGCGAAACCAAAATGATGAAAATTAATGAAATGGCGATGATTAATGCCCTGACTAAAAAGTCGGTCGATTCTTGCTGATCTTCCTGTTCTCCGGTAAATGAATATTCATAGCCAACCGGAATCTCAAAATATTCTAAACGTTCTTTAATTTTGATATTGATCTCATTCGCATTATATCCTTCAATTACGTTAGAATATAGAGTAACAACCCGATCCATATTTTTGCGTTTTACCGCCCCATAAGTTGTGCCATATTCTACAGATACTATGGCTGAAATAGGAATTTGAATCCATTTCCCTTGTTTGTTTTGAAAGGTTACTTTTTGATTTAATAAAGAAGGAATATCGTAACGATATTTATCCATCATTCTTAACTGAATGGGATACTCCTCTTCACCTTCTTTAAAATCAGATATTTCTTTACCGAATAGAGCTGTTCTTAGGGTCATCGCAATTTGTGCTGTCGATAGTTCAAATCGCCTGGCTTTATCCCGATCAATATGAATAACCATTTCGGGTTTCCCGATGTCTAAATCAATTTTAAATCCTTCAATTCCTTCAATTCTTGCATCCTGAATGAAATTTTCCATGGTATCTGTTAAGGCCAATAGTTTATTAAATTCTTTTCCGCTAACTTCAATATTAATGGGTTTTCCGGTGGGTGGTCCCATACTCTGTTTTTCAACAGAAACTAAAACACCTGGATATTTACCAGTAATCTCGCTACTAATTTCCTTCATTAAATCAGAAGTATTAATTCCATCTCGGTATTCATAATCTACAAACGTAACAGTAATCCGCCCTTTATGAGGGGTTTCTCCAATGGCCAAAAAATCACTTTCGCTGTTTGAGCCGCTCCCAACATTGGTAAGTACCGATTCAACATATTTGTCATAAGGCTGTAAAACTTCGAACACCTTATCTTCGAGTATCATCATAAATTCATTTGACGCAGTAATGTCTGTACCAATAGGTAATTCGGCCAAAATGTTAATATATTTTGGTTCCCCGTCAGGAAAAAATAATATTTTTGGTTGTCTTGCGCCAAGGAATGCAATGGTTAGAAAAAGCAGCAAAAATGTTCCGGCAATGAAATAATAAGGATTTCGTTTTCTTAATGCAAATTGCAAAACTTTTATATAAAAATTTTCTAGTCGAGGTAGTCCAACATCCTGAAACCACTGTCCTTTTGATTTAAAATAATAAACATTGAATAAAGTAATCAGTGATCCGATTACTATTAAGTTGCCTAATAAATTAATTCCTGCAATATAAAATAAAGCTGCAATGGCAAAAAGGATAGAAACAATAATATTAATCTTTCTTTTGTTGCTTGCTTTTGCTTGCTGAATGGGATTAAAAGTAGAGGCAAAAACAGGAATAATAATCAGGGCCACAAACAAGGACGACGATAGAACAATGATTAAAGTAATTGGCAAGAACTTCATAAATTCGCCCACTATTGAATCCCAGAAAATAAGAGGGAAAAAGACAGCCAGTGTTGTTAGGGTAGATGAAATAATTGGCATGGCAATTTCGCCCACTGCATTTTTAGCGGCACTAAATAAAGTATGTCCTTTATTGCTGAACCGAACAATGTTTTCTACCACAACAATAGCATTATCCACAAGCATTCCCAAGGCTAAAATCAAGGAGAATAAAACCATCATATTTATGCGCATCCCCATAAGCGATATAATAACAAAAGAGATGAACATGGACATTGGTATTGCAAACCCAACAAAAAGTGCGTTACGCGTTCCCAAAAAGAAAAATAAGACAATAATTACGAACAGCATCCCCAGTATTATACTATTCTCCAAATTGCTTAGTTGCTGGCGAACCATATCGGAGGTATCGTTTGTGATCGAAATTTTCAGATTCTCAGGCAATGAATGGTTTGCTTTTGCTAAATTGAGGATTTCAAATACCTGATCGGTAGTAGCCAATATGTTTTCGCCACTTTTTTTCACTACCTGAAGTGAGACAACAGGCTGTTTATTTAAACGTGCGAAACTGTTAGGTTCTGCAAAGCCATCAATAACGTTGGCTATATCTTTTAAATAAACAATTTTCTGATCTTCACTTTTAATAATAATATTTTCAATTTCTTTTATATTGGTGAATTCACCATCTGTACGGATGGATCGTCGCGTACCACCAAGCTTAACTTCTCCGGCCGACATTGACAAGTTTTCGGCAGCAATTGCATTTTCAATATCATCAAAATTAAGTTGGTTGGCAGCCAGCTTGTGTATGTCAACATTAATTTTTATTTCTCTGTCATTAATCCCTGTAATATCGACACGAGCCACCTCATAAATGGTTTCAAATTCATCTTCTAGAAACTCAGCATATTTTTTTAATTCAACCAAACTATAATCACCCGACAGATTAATATTGATGATAGGAAATTCCGACATTTCGATGTCATCAATAACAGGATCATCTAATAAATCATTGGGCAACTCGCTTTTGGCTTTGTCAACGGCATCTTTTACATCGGTTAAAGCTTCCGAAATTTCAACATTTGTGTTGAACTCGATAAAAACCAATGAATAATCCTGAGCCGAAGTTGAAGTCATTTTTTTGATCCCCTTTATGGTTTCAATTTCTTTCTCCAATGGTCGGCTAATAAGGTTTTCAATATCAACAGGAGCATTTCCCGGATATACGGTTGTAACTAATATCCATGGCACCGAAATATCGGGCTGAAGTTCTTTCGGGAGCCTTACGTAAGAGAATAACCCAAAGGCTGCAAGAGCAACAGTTAAAAGGAATACGGTATTTTTATTTTTAAGAGCGAGAGTGGTTAATTTAAACTCCCTAACTATTTTTTCAACATTATCTTTAATACTCATCTGCTTTTTTATTTTCAGATAAAAAATTTATTTTATTTCGATTTCCGAACCATCGGATATTTGATTATAACCTTCAACAACTACTTTCTCACCAACAGATAAACCTTCTGTAACCAAGGTTTGATCTTCAAATGAAACTCCTATTTTTATGTATTGTTTTTTGGCAATCCATTCTTTGTTCACCAGTTTTACAACATACAAAAACGAACCAGTCATGTCTTGTTTTATAATAATGGATGGAACCACTAATGCGTCTTTCGCCGAAAAGTCGTTAATTCGGATAAGGGCTAAGCCATTTGGTTTCAACAGCTCATTTTTATTATTAATTTGCAATTGCATGATTACCGTTCGATTTAGCGGGTGAATGGTATTTGCGATGCGATAAACAGGAATGGTCATAGCTAAATCAGGAAAAGTTGGGAAGCTTAATTCAACCTTATCTCCTTTATGAATGACCGGCAAATAGGTTTCTGCTACATCTGCATTGATATAAAGTTTGTTTAAATTAACCAGTTGCATCATTTGCATTCCCGGAGATGCCAGTTCTCCCTCTTTTTGAATGATATCGTCAATAATACCACCAAAAGGAGCCTTAATAAGAGCCAATTCTAATTGTACTTTTAGGGTCTCTAATTTATCTTCCAGACCATCTTTGGTGTTTTTTGCTGTTAGGTAATCAATTTCAGAACCGATTTTTTGATCCCACAAATTCTTTTGTTTAGTGTAAATAATTGTGGCATATTCCAATCCTGTTTTAAGCTCATTGATGTTTTTTTCGATAGTGGCGGTATTGAGCTTAGCCAGTTTTTGTCCTTTGCTCACACGTTCACCTTCTTTTACATAAACTTTTTTAATTTGTCCAGCCATTTCAGGGCTGATAAAAGCTGTATTCACAGCCTCAATATTTCCGCTAACTTCAATAAAGTGATTGAAAACCTCTTTGTTAACTTCTTTTACAGAAACAGGCGTTTTATAGGATTGAATGTTTTCATTATCCTGATCGTTAGCCAGCTCCTTATCTAAAGCTGCAATTTTATTTTGAATGTTGTTTAATTCAGTTTTCAATTTAGTAAGTTCAGCCTTTTTGGTTTCATTGTCAGATGTCGATCCACAACTAGCCACAAAAAGTACGATTGCTATGATGATGATTTTTTTCATTATTAATTATTTTAAATGTTATCTAATTCTTTATTTAAAATTTCATGCCCTTTTTCACTAACGATTCCATGAAGGTGATATGAGTATAATTCTTGAATAAAATGTGGAGATGCTATTTCTTCAATAGTGAAAGTATCACTTTCAATGATGGTCTCCGATAAATGAACAATTATTCTTTTCACAACATCCATATCCATATTTTGGCGGTATAATCCTTCTTTAATGCCTTTTTTAAAATTATTCTCATAAAATAATAAGAGTTTTTCTTTTCGTTTTTTACAAAGTGTTTGATAAACTTCCGGATAAAATTTTTGAAGATCAAAAATCATATTAGGTGAGTGAGATTGGTGCAATTCGGTAAAAAAACGTACCAAAGCCAATACTTCTTCAATGGCATTAAAGGTGGGTTTTAACAGCGCTTGAATTTTTTTATCGTTGGTGTCAAAATTATTGGCAATAGCTTTACCAACTAATTCCTGTTTGTCTTTTACAAAACGATAAAGTGTTTTTTTTGAAATCCCCAAATTCGTGGAGATGTCCTCCATCGACACACTCTTAATTCCGTAAGTGCTAAAAAGCTCGAGCGATTTCTGAATTATTTTTTCTTCTTTTTTACAACAAAACATGCTTTTTGAACTAAAGGTTTATTCTGCAAATAACTTTTCGAGAGCCAATTTGGCTGATACTAAATCAACAATAGATCCCACATAACTTCCTTCCGATTCTAAATACTGATTGTATGTTTGTAATAAATCCATACTTGAAGAAATGCCCTCCTGATATTTTAATTGGGTTTTATTATAAATCTTGAAGGCTAGTTTTACATTGTTCTTCAGGTTTTGATGGATTAACAATGTATTTTTAAAATTAGTTTTAGCATTATCTTCCTCAGTGTTCAGGCTGTTTTTTAATTGAACTTCCAGTTCTTCTACTTTTCTGAGCTCAAGCTTGGCTTGCTTAACTTTAGCACTTCTTGATCCGCTGCTAAAAATTGGAATGTTCATATTTAATCCGATTATCGTGGAAGGAAA
>JAOZQX010000115.1:1467-5594 GCA_029931995.1 Bacteroidales bacterium | reverse complement strand
AGGGAATGACTCGTGCGGAGCGTAGAAAAATGCTTGATTATCTAAGTGAATTAAATTATGAGCAAGAGAAGACTATAGGTGACCCCGAAATTAATAGCCGAATAGCACAGTATGAAATGGCATACCGTATGCAAACTTCGGTTCCTGAATTGACTAAAATTTCAGATTTTATACATCCCTGGAATAACGACGCAGAAACATTTTTTAATAAATTTAAGTCTTTTCTTAGTGATTCAAATAAAGAAGCAAAAACTGGCAAAACTAATTCAGATCTCGAAAACCTTTATAAAAAAGCACTGAAACAATTAGAATTAGCTAAAAAAGAGAGTCAGTTAAAAAGCGAATTTCTGGCAAGCATGAGCCATGAAATTCGAACACCAATGAATACAATTATTGGGATGTTAAGCCTTATATCTGAGACTTCTCTTAACGAAGAACAACTTGAATATATTGAACTAGTTCAAAGCGCTTCCAATCATTTATTAACGGTTATAAATAACATACTTGACCTTTCAAAAATTGAAGCTGGCAAGGTACAAATCAGCAATAAAGAATTTGATTTCAGGGTAGTTATCAAGGAGATTATTGATTCGTTTCAGTCCACGGCTGAGAAAAGAGAAAACATCTTAACGAGTAAAATTGACGATCAAATTCCATCTTATTTAATTGGAGACTCAGGGCATCTTAAACAAATTCTATACAATTTAATTGGTAATGCTTTAAAGTTTACACATAATGGAAATTGTAAGCTTTCGGTCGAAATTTATTCTGAACAAAAAAGCGAAAAGAAAAAATGCTGTGAAATTCTTTTTAAAATTGAAGATACCGGAATTGGAATTCCTGAAGATAGAATTGCAACCATCTTTGATTCCTTTTCACAAGCACACTCCTCTACAAAAAGAACTTTCGAAGGAACAGGCTTAGGGCTTGCTATCACTCGAAGTTTGATTGAGAAAATGGGAGGTAAAATTTGGGTTAAGAGCCAAATGGAATTTGGAACAACTTTTTACTTCACCTTAAAACTTGACACAAAGAGAACCAAAGATACTTCGTCAATTGAGCAGGGTAAATTACACTTGAATTTTCCAATTTCAACAACCCAGTCTCTAAATATTCTAATAGCAGAGGATAATGAATTAAATCAAAAATTAATCTCCCGCCTTATTAAAAATAAAGGACATCAATATACGTTAAGTGAAAATGGGAAGGAAGCCATTGAGGCCTTAAAAAAAGATACGTTTGATATAATTCTGATGGATATTCAAATGCCTGAAATGGACGGAATTGAAGCTACATATCTTATCAGAGCTGACGAAAGTGGTGACTTCGACCCTAAGATTCCTATTGTGGCTGTTACTGCTTATGCTTTTGCCGAAGACAGAGAACGTTGCTTCAAAGCTGGTATGAATGATTTTATTCCCAAACCCATCAATTATGAGAAATTGCAGAGTGTTTTGGAAAAAATTATTCGCAAAAAAAACAAATCTACCTAATCCTTCTAATGTCTCCTGATCCGTTTATATTACTGTCTATATCAGGATTTCCTTTGTAAAAGACATCTCCACTTCCTGAAACATCTGCTTCAAGATATTCTGTGGCATAAACCCTCGAATCGCCTGAGCCTTTCACGCTAACATATACATTTTTGGCTTCTGTACGAAGTGCATGCACATCGCCTGATCCACGAATCGAGACGTCTAATTCTTCTGTTGTACCTGATAAATCGATTCCACCAGATCCGCTAATTGAGCATTCAATGAATTCTGCAATAGCTTCAAGCTCAATACCTCCAGAACCTGAGATTTTCAATCTCAGTTTATCACACTCAAATACATCTGAAGCTAAAACTTCACCAGAACCGCCAACTTCAATTTCAGTAAGCTCAGGCATGCTAATATAAATCCGTACATCTCTTCTCGAAATTACACAATAATTATCATATTTTATACGAAGTAATCCTGCTGACACAAAAGTTTCAACCTCATCAAGAATATTTTCTTGTGCTTCGATGCGAAATTTAAAAGTGTCAGATTTTTCGAGGTAAACATGAGCGGCAATATCCAATTCTATGCCATCAAAATCATCCAAATTTCTATTTTCGGAAACAATTGACCCTTCGCCTTTGATACAATCACATGAACTAAAACCAAATAAAAGAATGGCAGCAAAGAAAACAATGCTGAAAATTTTGGTTATTTTTTTCATAATTAACAGATTAAATTTTTACTCGTTTTGTAATCGGATAAGGTTTAATGCACTTCCTGCCTTAAACCATTCTATTTGACTCCAATTATATGAGTGGGTTACATTTATTTGATCTTTTGTTCCATTTTTATGATTAATAACGAGCTGCAGATTTTTGCCGGGTGTAAAATCTGTTAATCCTAAAATATCAAAAGTATCGTCTTCAAGAATTTTTTCATAATCATTTTTATCCGTAAAAGTCAAAGCCAGCACTCCTTGTTTCTTGAGGTTGGTTTCATGAATTCGCGCAAAAGACTTTACAAGTACGGCTTTTACACCCATATTGCGTGGTTCCATAGCTGCATGTTCGCGCGATGATCCTTCACCATAATTTTCATCTCCAACAATAATTGATACGCTTCCTTTGGTTTTATAGGTTCGGGCGCTATCGGGTACAGCCAAATATTCTTCGGTTATCTGGTTTTTAATCGAATTGGTTTTATCATTAAAATAATTAAGCGCTCCAATAAGTAAGTTATTTGAAATATTATCCAAATGCCCTCTATATCTCAACCATGGACCAGCCATCGAAATGTGGTCGGTGGTACATTTCCCCTTGGCTTTAATTAAGAGGTTCAATCCCTTAATATCTTCACCATTCCAAGCTGTAAAAGGAGTGAGTAATTGCAATCTTTCCGAATCAGGTGCCACATTAACTTCAATTCTACTTCCATCTTCAGCCGGAGCTTGATATCCATTATCTTCTACATCAAAACCTTTAACAGGAAATTCAATTCCTTGAGGTTCTTCCAATTTAACTTTCTCACCATCTTCATTTATCAAATAATCTGTTAACGGATTAAAGGCAAGGTCGCCTGCAACAGAAAATGCGGTGGTTATTTCGGGCGATGCCACAAAACCATAAGTGTTTGGATTTCCATCATTTCGCTTTGCGAAGTTCCGGTTAAATGAGGTCATGATGGAATTTTTCTCTTCTTTGTCGGCATTATGCCTTGCCCATTGACCAATACAAGGCCCACAAGCATTAGCCAAAACCACCCCGCCAATTTTCTCAAATATGTCTAAAAAGCCATCACGTTCAACGGTAAACCGAACCAACTCTGATCCTGGTGTAACCGTATACTCCGAATGGACTTTAAGTTTCTTATCAATGGCCTGTTTCGCTATCGAAGCAGCTCGAGTAATATCTTCATAAGATGAGTTTGTACAGGAACCTATCAAACCAACATCCAATTTTTGAGGCCAGCCATTTTTTTCTACAGCCTTCGAAAACTCTGAGATTGGGGTTGCCAAATCAGGTGTAAAAGGACCATTAATATGAGGTTCCAATTCACTCAAATTTATTTCTATCACCTGATCAAAATACTTTTCAGGATTTGCATAAACTTCCGAATCTCCATTCAAATAATCCGCAACCTCATCTGCTAATTTGGCTACATTCTCACGATTTGTACCAATCAAATATTCACGCATTTTCTGATCGTAACCAAAAACGGAAGTCGTAGCACCAATCTCTGCCCCCATATTACAAATGGTTCCTTTGCCGGTACAAGAAATTGATTCGGCCCCCTCACCAAAATACTCAACAATAGCACCTGTTCCACCTTTAACGGTTAAAATTCCTGCCACTTTTAAAATCACGTCTTTCGCCGAAGCCCAACCACTAAGTTTTCCGGTCAGCTTAATCCCAATTAATTTAGGAAATTTTAATTCCCAAGGCATACCCGCCATAACATCAACGGCATCTGCCCCGCCAACACCAATTGCAATCATACCCAAACCTCCGGCATTTACCGTATGCGAGTCTGTTCCAATCATCATTCCTCCAGGGAAAGCATAATTTTCGAGCACTACCTGATGAATGATTCCAGCACCGGGTTTCCAAAAACCAATTCCGTATTTATTTGAGACTGAACTTAAAA
>JAOZQX010000115.1:0-1457 GCA_029931995.1 Bacteroidales bacterium | reverse complement strand
TATTGGCTGTATCTAAATCTTCTTTAGCTCCCTGTTTTGCCTGAATCAAATGATCGCAATGCACAGTGGATGGAACTGCTACTTTCGATTTACCGGCCTGCATAAACTGCAATAAAGCCATTTGGGCAGTTGCATCCTGCATGGCAACACGATCAGGACGAAAATCAACATAAGACCCACCTCTTTGATAAGTTTGCGAAACCAAATTTTCATCAAGATGAGCGTATAATATTTTTTCGGCTAAGGTAAAATGTTGTCCAGTGATTTTCTTGGCGTGATCTACTTTTTTTACAATTCGGGCATAAACCTCCTGAATCATTTCAAGGTCAAAGGTCATAATAATAAGTTTTGTAATAGTTTAATAATTAAATATTTAATCAGTAAAACAGAGTTCTATTACAAAAGTAATAAATAATCAAATGTTATATATATAACAATCTAAATATTTGGGAGATTGAGGGAGTTATTGCATTAATCCACGCCCGGTTTTTATAATTTTCTTTTCAGCGGTAAGCTCTGAAATTAGTTTATCTAAAATTCCATTTACAAAAGTGCTGCTTTTGGGCGTACTAAAATATTTAGCAAGTTCAATATATTCGTTCATAGTTACTTTAACCGGAATAGAAGGGAACTCAAACAACTCGGCTAAGGCCATTTTCAGGATAAGAATATCCATAGAAGCAATTCTTTCAAATTCCCAATTCAGGGTTTTTTCTGTTATTAAGTCTTCGTACTGCTTAGAGTTCAGAATCGTTTTATGGAATAATAGTTTGGCAAATTCCCTGTCTTCGTCATCTGCGTTTCCCGTTGTTTTTATAATTTGTGGGAGTAGTAGAAACTCGTCTGAATCTTCCTCAAAAACATTAATAATTTTCACAACTAAAGATGTCGCTGTATGATAATCATCGGTCCAATAAATACTTTGATCCTCATAAAAATTTCTCAAAGAATCCGATTTAGATATCTGTTTTTTAAATGCTTTGATAATAAATTCACGATCTTCTAAAAATGAGGATTCACCGGAATTCATGTATTCGTCAAAACCTTTAGATTCTTTTAAACGAACATATAATTTACGAATCATCTCAGTTTCATCCGCCCAATTTATTTTTAAACTCTCACATTTTTTTTGGAATACTTTATTGATGTTTAGCTTTTTAATAAATTGATTATCAATAAACTTAGTATTTGGATTTAAATCTTCCGGGCTTGGCAAATGCTTATGTTTTGCTTCTTCAATTCTAATTTTCGCAAATTCGATCACCTCAACCAACATTGACAATTGCCAAAAACAAAGTTCGTACAATTTATCAACACTGATAAATAACTGTTTCTCTCCCACTTGCAACTGATCGTTATCCGATTGAAAAAACGCATAAAGTGCTTGCAACACTTTTACTCTTAACTGCCTTCTACTAAGCATAAAAATATGTTAATGAACCATAATTGCATAAACT
>JAOZQX010000114.1 GCA_029931995.1 Bacteroidales bacterium | reverse complement strand
AAAAAGAAGTTCCAAAGCTGTTCATTGAGATATCAGTTGTAAGTCCGATGCGAAAAGTTGATAATATCTCTGAGATTGAATTAGGAAAACATGGGATTTATATTGAAAAGGATGGAATGAGCGGAACTTTTTTACCGCAGGTTGCCGAAAATTATGATTGGGATATTGAAGAGTTTCTTGGAAATTGTTCTGAATTAAAAGTTGGTATTGGTTGGGATGGTTGGCGATTGGCCAATATTTTTGTTTATGAAACGGTGATTTTTAAAGAATCTGGAAAATAATACTTACCTGATATATTTGTAAAGAAAACCAAGTATTGTGTGAACAAAGGTCTTTGGATCCTCATTATGTATTGTATGTGCGCAGTTCTCAATAAAGATCGGATAAGAGGCCATAGTAATCCCCTGATAAAGTTTTTCAGCATCCTTGGCTCTAACTAATATGTCTTCTTCACCAATGATTACAAGTGTTTCGGCAGTTATTTTAGATAATTGCGTTCTGGAATCAAATTTACTAACAGCTTCAATTTGTCTTTTAAACCCAATTATACTTTGTGCATGGGGATAATTAAGATTGAATTGAATTAGGGCATCCATAAACTCAAAATCCATTAAAAACTTGTGAGAATATAACCAATAATAAAAAGTTTTATACCAAAGCGCTTTGTCTATCTCATTTTCAATCAATTCTTCGAAAATACGGTATAGTTGATTATTACGTATGGTTGAGTAAGGTGCTGTGCATTCTAATACTAACTTAAGTACACGCTCAGGATGACGGATAGCAATTTCTTGTGCAATAAAGCCTCCCATACCGTGTCCCAAAAGGTGTGCTTGCGAAATGTTAAGGAAGTCGAGTAAAGCAATACTGTCGTCGGCAAACTGTTCAATACTATACTCGGTATTAGGCGTATCGCTTCTACCAGAGCCCCTATTGTCGACTAAAATAAGCTGAAAATGTTTTGATAGGTTGGAAATAATGAATTGCCAGGTTTGAATATCATCTGCAAGGTCAGTTAACATAAGCAGAGGCTCACCTTTTCCATGAACTTCGTAGTACAATTTAATATGATCTAACTTAGCAATTGGCATTGGCTATATAATTCAAAAATCTAAATATACTAAATATTAAAATATTATTCTTTATTCAAACTAATTAAGAGTTTTGCTATTTCCTCTAAAGACAATATGTGATCCACTTTACTTTCTCTAATTGCACTACTTGGCATTGTGTCAACTTCTGCTGTTTTCGGATCTTGAACAATTGTTGTTCCGCCATATTTCTTGATTGTTTTTAGGCCTGCTGCACCATCAAAATTCGCACCGGTTAAAATAATTCCAACAACATTATTTCCGTAGGCAAAAGCTGCTGTTTCAAATAAAACGTCAATCGAAGGCCGGGCAAAATTCACCCTTTCTTCTGTCGAAAGTGAAAAAGTAAAATTTTCTTCTAATAATAAATGAAAATTAGGAGGTGCAAAATAAATAGTTCCATCCTCTATGATTTCCTTTTCATTGGCTTCTTTTACTTTTATTTTACAAATTTTATCAAGGTATGTAGTAATGTAGTTGTCTGAGTGTGGACTAATATGTTGCACTACGATAATTGGTATAGAAAAATCATTTTTGAATAAAGAAAAAATTATTTTTAAGGCTTGTAGGCCTCCAGCTGAACTACCGATAACAATTATTCTTGGCTTCATTTTGTAAGTGCTTAACTATCGTTTAAAATGTAGTTTTCGTTTATAAATTTTTTCATCATCATCAATAGTGTCAAAATGATGGAAGCTGTCAGAGAAACGGAGGCTTTCTTTTGAACCTAAACATAAATATCCTCCAGGAATAATACTCTCATTAAATAATCTAATAACTTTATCTTGTAATTGCTTGTTGAAATAAATCAAAACATTGCGACAAACCAGTAAATGAACTTCAGCAAAAACCTTATCCGTAACAAGGTTGTGATCAGCAAATACAATATTCTTTTTTAAATCTGTGTTTAAAATAGCCGATTCGTATTTAGCTGTATAATAATCAGAGAATGAATTTATTCCTCCGGCTTTTTGATAGTTGTAAGTAAATTCTTTTACCTTATTTATTGGGTATATTCCTTCCTTTGCTTTTTGAATAACTACCTGATTAAAATCGGTTGCATATATTTGGCAGCGATCATATATTCCTTCTTCTTTTAAAATAATAGCCATTGAGTAAACTTCCTCTCCGGTTGAACAGCCTGCATGCCAAATTTTTATGAAAGGATAGGTTTTTAATATTGGAATAATATCTTCTCTGAATTTTAAATAGAAGCTTGGATCGCGAAACATCTCAGTTACATTGATTGAGAAATCTTTAAGAATTTGCTCAAAGAATGCTTCATCATTCAAAACTTTATGTTGCATCTCGGAAATAGTGCTGAAGCGAGAAGTAGACATGCGATGCAATATCCTTCTTTTTATGTGGGCTTTACTATAATCTCTGAAATCATAACCGTATTTCTGAAAAATTGCTTCCAGAAGCAGTATAACTTCAATGTTTATTGTGGCTTGGTTTTTAATGTCCAGATTATTCATTATTTATTATATAACCAAACTCTTAGTAATGATAATAATTTTTCTGTGTCAACTGGCTTTGCAAGGTAATCGTTTGCACCGGCAGCAATACATTTTTCTCTATCTTCTTTCATTGCTTTAGCTGTTAGTGCAATTACAGGAAGGGTTTTGTATTGTTTCTTTTTCCTGATTTCACGCGTCGCCTCATAGCCATCCATTTCAGGCATCATTATGTCCATCAATACAAGATCAATGTCCTTGTTTTCCTGAAGTTTTTGAAGTCCTTCTTTCCCATTTTTCGCAACAACAGCTTTCATTCCTTTATCTTCTAAAAGACTGCTTAATGCAAAAACATTACGCATGTCATCATCAACAATTAATATTTTTTTATTTTCTAGAACAGCTTCCTTATCGTGTAAGTTTTTTAGGATTTTTCGTTTTTCCTCAGGCATATCTGCTTCAAGCTGATGTAAAAATAAAGTTGTTTCGGATAAGAGGCGTTCAAATGACAAGGCTCCTTTTAGAATAATACTATCTGCATATTTATTAAGCTTTGTTTCTTCTTCTTTTGATAAATCTTTACCGGTATAAATGATGATAGGCAGATCAATAATTTTTTTATTTTTTCTAATTTTCTCTAGGAGATCAAAACCCGACATATCTTTTAAACCTAAGTCTAAAATCTGACAATCAAACTTTTCTTTTAAAAGCAATGAATATGCCTCCCCGCCTGTTTCAACAGCAGTAATTTTTATATTCTCATCATCAAGTAATTCTACAATGCTTTTCTGCATTATTTTATCGTCCTCAACAACGAGTACTTTCTTAATTGGTTTCGAGATAATATTCTCAATTTTCTTAAATGCCTCATCAAGTTTCCCTTGGCTTACAGGTTTTGTTAAGTAACCAATTGCACCCATTTTCATCGCTTCCAACGATTTATCAGCAGCAGAAATAAAATGAACAGGAATATGTCTGGTCTTAGTATTATTCTTTAATCTGTCCATTACTTCGTATCCATCTATTCCCGGTAAGCCAATATCTAAAATAATAGCATGAGGCTGATAATAATCGGCATAATGTAAACCTGATTCGCCATCTAATGCAATAATGCATTTAAAACCTTTTTCGTGTGCCAATTCATAAAGGACCTTACTAAAGTTTTCATCATCCTCAATTACAAGCAGGAATTTATCGCTTTCTTCAATATTTTCTTTATCGTCATTTATAATGCTGGAAGTTAATTTCTCATTCCTTTTCTTGTCTTTTCTAGGCGTTTTTTCCTTTGCAGGAATTGTAATTTCTTTTTTTGTTTTTTCTTGAAGTGTTTCTGGCAGCTCCTCTAGAACCAAAGGTAGATAGAGTGTGAAAGTAGTCCCTTTGTTTTCTTCACTTTCAAGTTGGATTTCTCCTCCTAAAAGCTCTGCAAAACTTTTAGAAATGGGTAAGCCAAGACCCGTTCCTCCATGTTTTCGACTGGTTGTACCATCCACTTGTTTAAATGCTTCAAAAACAAGTTCAAGCTTATTCTCAGGAATTCCGAGTCCCGTATCGGTTACAGCAATGGCAATAGCATCTTTGCTGTTTAGCTTACTGGCCGATAAATCAACTTCGGTCGAAGGCCTAAATACCGAAACGGAAACCCCGCCTTTTTCTGTAAATTTGATAGCATTGGAAAGCAGATTTTTAATTATTTGATAAACCCGTTGAACATCGGTACGTATACTTTCAGGTACAGTTTTTTGGATATTAAATTCTAAACTCAATTTCTTCTCATCAGTTAGGGGAGAGAAGGTTCGTTTAATAAACTGATCAATATCGTCAAAAAATAAGTCCTCAATGTACAGGTCAATTTTACCTGCTTCTACTTTCGATAAGTCTAAAATTTCATTAATAAGATCTAATAAATCAGCGCCAGACGAATTTATTGTTTTTGAGAATTCAACCTCTTTCTCATTTAAGTGTTTGTTTTTATTGTCGCCAAGAAGCTGTGAGAGAACTAAGATACTATTAAGTGGAGTTCTGATTTCGTGCGACATATTTGCCAAAAACTCGCTTTTATATTGACTTGCTTTTTGCAAATCTTGTGCTTTTTGTTCAATTTCAGCCTGTGCTTTTTTCAGCTCTTCATTTTTCTCACGGATGTTATCACGCTGTATTTCAAGATCGTTTGTACGCTCCTCAAGTTCTTCATTTGTAACTTTTAGCTCTTCTTGTTGATTTTTTAGGTTCTCTTCCGAAATTCTTAATGCTTTGGTCTGTTCTTCAAGTTCTTCGTTTGCTTGTCTTAGTTCTTCTTGCTGCACTGTTAGCTCACTGGCTTGATCCTGAGTTTGTTTAAGTAGTAATTCTACTCGTTCTCTTGCTTGAACTGAGTTAACGGCTATTGCAATGCTATCCAAACAAATTTTAAAAAATTGAGTTTGAAGTGAAATAAATTCGTTTGCAGTTCCGAGTAAGATTACTCCCAATAGTTCTCCTTCGTATGTGAAAGGTGCTGCAACAAAACTTTTTGGTGTTTTTGTGCCAAATCCTAAGTTTATCTCTGGTAGGTTTTCAAATTCACCATTAAGCGTAATGAATTTTTTGTCTTTTGCAACTTGTCCGATTATTCCTTCTCCAATTTCAAATTTCTTAAATAACCTTTTTTTATCGGCAAAAGCAAAAGAAGAACTAAGTTTTATCTGTTCTCCTTTATCGTCAATAAGGTAGAATAAGCCAACTTGTGCATCTAAATAACCACACAAAAACGAAATAATATCGTTCGATAATTGTTTGATATCTGTTTGGCCACTTAGTGTACTGTCCATTTCATTTATACCACTTTTTAACCAATCTTGATCATTAATCTCCTTTGATGAACTGCGAAGTTTGTCAGTCATTTCATAAAGCGCTACACCTAAAGTGTCTTTCTTGCTTCGGGGTTTTATGTTAGTGCTATAATCCCCATTGGCAATTTTGTTAGTTTGTTGAACAACGGTTTTAAAACTTTCAACCATTCTGTTCATGGATTTTCCAAGTACGTCTTTTGAGCTACGGATTTCAACGGATTTTGTATAATCCCCAAAAGAGG
>JAOZQX010000113.1 GCA_029931995.1 Bacteroidales bacterium | reverse complement strand
CTAATTGGGATGCTGACAATAAAACTGATTTTTCAGATTTATTAGAAGCTGTTGCCTTAACCAATCCGCTGTTAAGAGTCCGTTTTGCCACTTCTCACCCCAAAGATATTTCGGATAAATTAATTCAAACCATTGCAAAACACGAGAACATTTGCAATGCCATCCATCTTCCTGTACAGTCAGGAAGTAGCCAGATTTTGAAATTAATGAATCGAAAATACGATCGTAAATGGTATTTAGAGCGAATATCTTCAATAAAAAAATACATTCCGGATTGTGCAATTTCTACAGATATTATTAGTGGTTTTTGTACCGAAACGGAAGAAGACCATCTGCAAACGCTTTCGGTAATGCAAGAAGTGGCTTATGATTATGCCTTTATGTTTAAATACTCAGAGCGCCCGGATACCCTGGCTGCCAAAAAGTATGAAGATGATGTAGTGGAAGAAATCAAAAGTCGCCGTTTAACCGAAATTATTGAGCTTCAACGGAAACTCTCACATGAAAGCAATCTTCGCGATGTTGGTAAAACATTTGAAGTATTGGTTGAAGGAATTTCAAAAAAGTCGGATACACAATTATTTGGACGCAACAGTCAGAATAAAGTGGCGGTTTTCCCCAAAAAAGAATACAAAATTGGGGATTATGTGAACGTAAGAATTACAAGCTGTACGACGGCTACTCTGATTGGAACGGCAATTTTCTAATTTTCAATTTAGAAAATCGATTTTGAAAATGAATCAATGCATCTTTTTCTCTGTTCTTTTCCTTGATGAAAAGCACCAAAAATCAAGTCGAAAGATTCTAAAAAATAATCTCTAATCTTTGTATTGCTTGTCGCGATCTAAGTCGCAAATTCATTTATTTGTTTACTTAATTGTTTCTATCAATAGATAGTTTTATCAAATTATAATCACGGATAAACCTTCTAGATCGCTCAAATATTCGCCCCACACAATACAAAGAAAGAGCTTATAGTTTTTATTCTTTTATGACAGTAAAGCTTCACATATTTTTCAAATGCGAGCTTATAAAAGAATATTAGATAACTTTTTAAAACATTTTATACAGAATAGCCTTAAAAAGCTCTTTGAACACGGAGAGGAAAAGAGTTTTGAAAGCGGTTTCTGCTTTTCAAAAAATTCCTTATAAAATGGGTCTTTTCTTTTGGTTCATTTTCTTTGCTTGTCCAAAGAAAACGAACCAAAAAAGATTTAAACGCTAAACATCCGACAATGCCGAAGTAAGATTATCAAATTTATGATGGTAATCTTCCATCGATCGCCGAATAATTTCATGGGCTTCATCAATTCCAAACGTTTGCGTAATCTCCACATCCCGTGGGTTACCGGGAAGATCTTTATAGGTTAAAAAATAATGTTTTAAGCGGTCAATTACCAACGAAGGACAATCATTAATGTCCTTATAATTCCCGTAAACAGCATCATTGTTGAGTACGGCTATAATCTTATCGTCCGATTGATTCCCGTCTAACATCCGAAAGCCGCCAATGGGCCGGGCTCTGACCAGAATATCTCCATGAACTATTTGTTTCTCTGTAAGGATACAAATATCAATCGGGTCATTATCGCCAAGTATGTTATTTCTGCCGGTCTTCTCCATGCAAAACTCAGCTACTTTGGTAGCACTAAAAGTTTGAGGAATAAAACCATAAAGAGCAGGAACTGTATTTGAATATTTCTGCGGACGATCAATCCGTAAGTAGCCAGTATCTTTATCAACTTCGTATTTAACAGTATCTGTAGTAACCATCTCCACAAAACAAGTTAGGATTTCGGGTGCTTCTTTTCCGATATCAACCCCATGCCAGGGATGCGATTTGTATCTCAACCCCATCAATCGCCCTATGGGGTCCATTAGTTTATTAGACATAATAATTGTTTTATTTGATGTAAAATTACTATATAAATCAAATATTTAGGTCATGTTTTTATTAAGAATGCAAATAAAACGTAATTCTAATTATTTGCCAAGCACGCCTAAATTTTACTACTTTTGTTTTATTGATCCACTATTCGTAACCTTTTAACAATTTTGTTCAAATGAAACAAGTCCGTAAAATCAATTTATTTTTCCCAATAATACTTGTAATTATTCTTTCTTCTTGTGTATCTCAAAAGAAATTAATTTATCTGCAAAATAAAGAAAAAGCAACAGCTAAAAATGAATTCATTAATGAACGAAATGAAGATTATAAAGTTCAACCGGGAGATAATCTTTATATAAAAATTACTTCTATCGATGAAAAAACAGCCATGTTATTTAATAGCACAGATCCCAGATATTCGAGTGGTATGAACGATATCGGTGTTTATTTAAATAGTTATACCGTAGCTGATGATGGGTCTATTGATTTTCCACTTACAGGAAAAATACAAATTCAAAATCTAACCATTGAAGAGGTTAAAGGCGAAATTAAAAAAGTGCTGGATGAATACTTAAAAGAAACAATGATTATTGTTAAACTGATTAATTTTAATATCACCATGCTTGGAGAAATTAAAAATCCGGGGCAGTACAAAATTTATCAGGACAAGATTAATTTATTCGAAGCCATAGCCATGGCTGGTGATTTGGGTGACTTTTCAAACAGAAATAAAATAAAATTAATTAGACAAAGCAAGCAAGGGGCAATTATTCATGAACTAGATCTTACGAATCAGAATATTCTGGAATCCGATTTTTTTTATTTAATGCCCAATGATGTTATTTATATAGAACCCCTTAAAGGAAAGCAATTTACTTTTGCCAATTTCCCTTATTCATTGGTGTTTTCTGCCGTCTCAACAACACTGTTGTTAATTAATTTTTTTAAATAAACATTTAAAAGGAAAAACAATACATGGATCAATTCAATAATATATATCAGGAAGAAAATATTGATATCAAGGCATTAATTGTAAAGTTCTTTAGTTATTGGCATTTATTTGCTCTGACTATAATGATTTCCTTAATTATAGCTTTTCTTTTTAATAAATACACATTGCCTATCTATCAAGTTGCAACAACAGTATTGATTGAGGAAGATAAAAATAGTATGAACCCACAAGATTTAATTGGGTTTGGCCTTATGGGAGATAAGAAAAATTTGGAAAATGAAATTGGAATTTTAAAATCTTACTCCATTGCTTACCGCACTATTCAAAAATTAGATTTTTTTGTGTCCTATTTTTACAGCGATAATTTTATAACCAAAGAACTTTACCAAAACGCTCCTATTATTGTTGAATTTGATAAAAATTATCCACAACTAGTGCAAACAAAATTTAATATTGAAATTCTTTCCAATACACAATATAAAATTCAATTTGAAGAAGAACAGCAATGGACGTATTTATTTTCTACTCACAAATTCTTACAAGAAAATAAAAATCTAAACTATTCAAGAACCCATAAATTCGGAGAAGTAGTAATTCATCCTTTATTTAAATTTAAAATATCTCTTAATCCGCATTACTTATCTTCTAAGCAAGAATATAACAATTTATTTTTCCAATTTAACGACATTGATTTTTTAATTAGGACACATCGAAACATTGAGATTGAGCCCATTAACAGAGAGGCATCAATTGTATCGTTAACATTAAATGGAAGCAATGTTCAAAAATCAGTAAACTTTATAAATCAATTAACCCAAGAGTATTTGAGTCGTGGTCTTGAAAAGAAAAACGAAGTAGCAATCAATACCATTGAATTTATTACTGCCGAACTACGGGGTATCGCAGATTCATTAACAGTTACAGAAAGTGACTTGCAAAATTTTAGAACAACAAACCAAATCATGAATGTTGATTTTCAAGCACAACAGGTGTTTGAACATATGACAGAGCTTGAAAACCAGAAAGCAGTATTGTTGGTAAAATCAAAATACTATAAAAACCTGAAAGAATATTTACTGGAAAAAAATTCGGTTGAAGATATTGTTGTTCCTTCTTCTATCGGGATTGAAGACCCCTTACTAAACACTCTGGTTGCTGAATTAACCCAACTTTTCAATACGCGTAGTGAATTACTTTTTAGCTCAACCGAAAAAAACCCAATGGTATTAAGCCTGGATAAGCAAATTCGTAACACAAAAAATGCGCTTATTGAAAATATAAATAATATTGTCAATACATCAAATATTGCCATCGACGATATCAACGAACGAATCAATGAATTATCGGGTAGAATTGACCATTTACCTAAAACACAAAGGCAGTTATTTAGCATTGAGCGAAAATTTAAGCTCAACGATGCCATTTATACCTACCTGCTTCAAAAACTTTCGGAAGCTCAAATTACTATGGCTTCAAACCGGCCGGATAATGAAATTATTGATCGGGCAAAAGTTTCACAATATTCAAAAATATACCCAAAAGGAAGTTTAAATTATATAATTGCATTTATCATCGGATGTATTATTCCGGTAATTTATGTGTTAGGAAAAGATTATTTAAACGACAAAATCATTGAACGAAAAGATGTTGAAAATGTAACAAAGCTTCCGATTGTAGGACACATATTACATAGTAACAAAAAAACAGAACTTGTCGTTGCTAAAGCACCAAAATCTTCCATTACCGAATCGTTCAGATCCATTCGTACAAACATTCAATATTTGGCAAAAGGGAAAGAGAAGCAAATAATTATGATAACGTCAGATATAGCGAGTGCAGGGAAAACATTCGTTGCTATGAATTTAGCCTCTATTTTTGCACAATATGAAAAAAAGGCTGTATTGTTAGGATTCGATCTTAGAAAACCCAAAATTTATCAGGATTTTAAACTATCTAATTCTATAGGTTTAAGCACTTATTATATCAATAAAAATTCGGTTGAAGAGATCATTCAAAAATCTTCAATTGATAATCTCGACATTATCATGGCCGGACCGGTTCCTCCCAATCCGGCAGAATTAATTGCTTCAGCAAAAACAAAGGAGCTTTTTGAAAAACTATTAAAAATTTACGACTATATCATTCTTGATACACCACCTCTAGGTCTAGTTACAGATGCCTTCCTTTTAATGGAGCATGCTGATGTAAATTTATTTATCGTAAGACAACATCACACTGTTAAAAAAGTTTTTGAATCTATTATTAAAGATATCGAACAAAAAGAATTCCCTAATTTTAGTATTTTAATAAATGATGTTAAACTACAAAAGGGTTCATACGGATATGGGTATGGGTATGGGTATGGGTATGGGTATGGGTACGGACAAGGTTATTATACAGATGATAACGAACTAGAAAAAAAATCATTACTAAGAAAACTGTTTTCAAGATCTTAATAAAATCTCTTACGAATAATTATGGGATCATTTATTAAGTTTTGTTAGCTTCTGAGCTCTTGAACTCCTTGATTTTCCAAGTGCTCCAGATACTTTTGGCACTACTTTTTCTTCTCTCTATTGACTTCCACCCCTTTATTGAGTAAATTTGTTACTCAATTTGTGATACGAACTGCTGCAATTGGATTGCGAAACCCGCGACACGCAGCTCGTAACTCATAACTTATAGCCATCATGCTCGAAACATTAATCACATCCAAAACAAGAATTAAATTACTTCTTAAGTTTTTTTTAAATAGTAATTCAAGTGCTTACTTAAGAAACCTTGAAGA
>JAOZQX010000112.1 GCA_029931995.1 Bacteroidales bacterium | reverse complement strand
TTATACAGAAGAAATTGTTCCAGCAGGCATGGCTGCTTTTAAATTAAGTTTAACCGGTTTAAAAGGCGGACACTCTGGATTGGATATAAATTTAGGCAGAGGAAATGCTAATATTTTATTAAACCGCCTGATGTTAAACGCATCTGAGAAATATGGATTACGTTTGTCCAACATTGATGCAGGTAGTTTGCGTAATGCTATTCCTCGTGAAGCGTTTGCAACTGTTGTTGTGCCTGAGGCTGAGGTGGGTAATTTTAAAGCATTTGTTCAGGAATTTCTTGATTTTGCAAAAAATGAACTTAAAGAAACTGATGCAGGAATAAATATTATAGCTGAAGCTGCTGATCAACCATGTTGTTTAATTGATGCAGACACTCAGGCTAATCTATTTGAGGCAGTAAATACTTGTCCCAATGGAGTAATTGCCATGAGCAAAGATATGGAAGGTGTTGTTGAAACTTCTTCTAATCTGGCGGTAATTAAATCTGGCGAAGGCAAAGTAAGTGTATTTACATTACAACGTAGTGCTGTTGATGCAGATCGCGATAAATTAGGTGCAGCTATTTATAAAGTTTTTGCTGATGCGGGTGCAAAAGCAGAAAACACAGGGTCTTATCCGGGTTGGAAACCAAATGTTAATTCTCCAATTTTGAAAACCATGCAGGATGTGTATAACGACAACTGGGGTAAAGTACCTGAGGTGAAAGTTATTCATGCTGGTTTAGAATGTGGAATTTTAGGAGATAAATATCCTAACTGGGATATGATTTCTTTTGGGCCAACCATTCGTAACCCTCACTCACCTGATGAAATGGTGAATATTGAGACCGTTGGTTTGTTCTGGGATTACTTGGTTGAAACATTAAAAAGTGTACCAAAAAAATAAGTAATTTGAATTGTAGTAGTCGATGATTAATTGGCTACTGTAATTTTTTAGATTTTTTAGTGAAAAAATTTGTGCGTACTAAAAAAAGACATATCTTTGCACTCCCAAAAAACAAAATAAAATGAGTAAGAGAACATTTCAGCCATCGAATAGAAAAAGAAAGAACAAACACGGGTTCAGAGAAAGAATGTCAACTGCAAATGGCCGTAAAATTGTTAAAGCCAGAAGAGCAAAAGGCAGAAAAAAATTAACTGTTTCTGACGAAATGTAATTTGTTTCTTTTCAAGATATTTAAAGAAGGTAGCTTTTGCTAGCCTTCTTTTTTTGTTTATTCACTTCCCTTTTTATTATTCTTAATAATATTTAAAAATTTTAGCTTTACTCAAAAATTCAATAACTTCGCACTATTAATTAATGACTAAAAGTTAGTGGTGATGAGATTTTTTCAAGTTGTTTTGATCCTGTTTTTGCTATATTATCTCTTTAAATTTATTATGAGATATGTAGGCCCATATTTGTTATCTTTATTTATTAAAAAAGCCCAAAACCGAATGATGAATGATGAGCCAGATGTTAAGCGTAGAAAAGAAGGAGAAGTTAAGGTAGATTATATTCCTAAAAAGAACAAAGCAAATAAGAAAAATAACTTGGGTGATTTCACTGATTTTGAAGATGTAGAAGAATAATTTTTTAAAAAATATACATATGAAGCAGATTCCGTTTCAAAAGCTTACTCCTTATTTTATTGGAATAATTTTATTTTTCTTAATTACACTAGTTTATTTTAATCCATTGCTAACCGGTAAGCGGATTAATCAGGTTGATGTAGTTCATCACAAAGGAGCCTCCAAAGAAATTGCAGATTACCGAAATGAAACCGGTAAAGAAGCTTTATGGACCAATGCTATATTTGGAGGAATGCCTGCATATCAAATCTCTGTACTTTATACCAATAATTTATTGATTTATATAAATAAGTTTTTGCAATTTGGATTGCCAAATCCGGCTGGAATTGCATTGATTTATTTTATTGGATTCTTCTTATTATTGATTGTTCTTGGGGTGAACCCCTGGTTGAGTATTGTTGGCGCATTGGCTTTTGGCTTCTCGTCCTATTTTTTCATCATACTTGAGGCGGGTCATAATACTAAGGCTCTGGCCATTGCATACATGGCTCCGGTGTTGGCCGGAATTATTTTAGCTTATCGGGGTAAATATATTTGGGGCGGAGTGTTAACAGCTTTGTTTTTAGGGCTTGAAATTAAGGCCAATCATCTGCAAATAACCTATTATCTTTTATTGATTGTATTGATATATGGCATATTTGAGTTTGTCAATACGATTAAACAAAAATCATATAAACCCTTTTTAATTGCAACTTCGGTGTTAATATTGGCAGCACTATTTGGTGTAATGACCAATATTACAAGTTTGTGGACTACTTACGAATATACTAAAGTAACGATCAGGGGAAAGTCTGAGCTGACATCGAATAAAGATAACAAAACATCGGGTTTAAATAAAGATTATGCTACCCAATGGAGTTACGGTATTGGGGAATCTTTTTCGTTAATAATCCCGAATACGAAGGGGGGGGCTTCTGGTTATTTGGGCGAGAACAAAAAGGTACTCAATAAACTTGATCCACAAGTGCATCAATTAGTAGGACAGCAATCTCATTATTGGGGCGATCAGCCTTTTACATCTGGGCCGGTTTATGTTGGTGCTGTTATTATTTTCTTTTTTATTTTCGGATTGTTTATTGTAAAAGGTCGATTGAAATGGATACTGCTAACAGCAACTATTCTATCGCTACTACTTTCGTGGGGTAAAAATTTTATGCCTTTAACCGAATTCTTTTTAGAGTATTTTCCGCTATATAATAAGTTTCGTGCAGTTTCTATGATTTTGGTTATTGCTGAATTTTGTATTCCTTTACTTGCTATTCTAGCTGTTAATGAAATCCTGAAAAATCCTGAAATTATTAAACAAAACTTTAAGAAACTTTTAATAACACTGGGAGTGGCTGGAGGTTTGACATTTGTATTTTATATAATTCCTACTGTGTTTTTTAGTTTTTTTAGCCAAATGGAATTAGCTCAATACACTCAATATAGATTGGGGGAAAATGCAGCAAGTTATGTGCCTATCATTGACGGAATTGAACAAGCTAGGATTTCTATATTTAGATCAGATGCGCTGAGATCGTTGATGTTTATTTTGCTTGCCTTCGGAACCATTTATCTATACCATCTGAAGAAAATAAAAGCAAGTTTATTCTTATTAGGCTTGGGCGTTTTAATTGTAGTTGATTTAATCCCTGTATGCTATCGTTATTTGGATAATGATGATTATGTTCGAAAATCGAAAATGAAAAGACCTTTTCAGGCTTCTTTTGCCGATAAAGAGATATTGAAAGATAAAGCTGAAAATTATCGTGTTTATAATTTTGCAACTAACACCTTTAATGAGTCGGCCACTTCTTATTTCCATAAAACCATTGGGGGTTATCATGGGGCAAAATTGCGTCGTTATCAGGATTTGATTGATTATCATATTATGAGCGAACGAGAATCATTTATGAGCACTCTTAGAAATTCTCCAACCCTCGAATCGATTAGTGAAACACTAAGTCGCTCTAGTGTCTTGAATATGCTCAATACAAAGTATTTTATTTTTGATCCATCGCGTCAACCTATGCTTAATCAGTATGCTTTGGGAAATGCATGGCTTGTGAGCGACGTACGGTTGGTTGAAGATGCAGACAAAGAAATTGCAGCTTTGAAGATTATTAATCCTGCCAAAACAGCTGTTGTAGATGAGCGTTTTGCGTCTTTAGTGGAAACTAATTTTATTCGTGACCCTTTGTCTAAAATCAAACTAACATCTTATGAGCCAAATCATTTGCTATATCGATCTGTTTCTTCTTCGGATCAATTAGCAGTATTTTCGGAAATATATTATGAAAAAGGATGGAAGGCTTTTATTGATGGGAAACGTGTTCCGCACTTGAGGGCAAATTACGTTTTGAGGGCATTGCCGATTCCGGCTGGAGAACACCAAATTGAATTTAAATTTGAGCCTAGCTCTTATTTTATTGGACGAAAAATTTCTCTTTTCAGCTCTTTGTTAGTTATTTTATTATTTGTTGGTGTGTTGGGATTTGAAATAAAAAAGTTTTTAGCGGAAAAATAAAAAACTAAAATCTGATGAATCGGATACTTTACTTATCATATTATTGGCCTCCTTCTGGTGGACCCGGAGTGCAAAGGGCATTGAAGTTTGTGAAGTATTTTTCGGAATTTAATGTTGATCCTTACTTGGTTACCGTCAACGAAAAAAAAGCATCTTACCCATTGCTTGACGAATCCTTGGTTGATGAGATCCCCGATAGTATTCGGGTACATAAAACAAATTCATTCGAGCCATTGGCGTTGTATAAGAAGCTGAATAAACAAAAAGAAATTCCATATTCCGGCTTTGTGAATATGGATAAAACAACATTGTTTCAAAAAGTTTCACGTTTTATCAGAGGGAATTTTTTTATTCCTGATGCGCGGATAGGATGGAAATCGTATGCTGTAAAGCGCTGCATGAAATTAATTGAACAAGAGGATTTTAAAGCCATTGTTACTTCTTCACCTCCACATTCAACTCAATTAGCTGGATTGAAAATTAAACAAAAAACAGGCTTGCCGTGGATTGCAGATTTAAGAGATCCTTGGACAGATATTTATTATTACAATGATTTTTATCATTTACCTTTTGTGAAAAAACACGATGCTTCATTAGAGAGAAAAGTATTGGAAAATGCTGATGTAATAGTAGTGGTTAGCGAATCTATTAAAAAATTATTTCTTAGCAAATCAGATCAAATTAATCCCAAAAAAATTCATGTGATTCCTAATGGTTTTGATGAAGCTGATTTTATTTCTGATGGCAATCCACGTTCTGATGAGTTTGTGATTACATATATGGGTACATTGGCAGATCAGTACCCTATTGATGAATTTATTTCTGCTCTAGCAAAAACTATTAAGATAAATGAAGGTGTAAAGATTAAATGGAAGATTATAGGAAAGGTCTCTGAAAACATCCTTGAAAAAATAAAAAAAAATAGTTTGAGTAAGTATGTTGATTATGTGGGTTATAAACAACATAAAGAGGCCGTATCAACTCTTTTAGCGAGTGATGTTTTATTATTGGTAATACCCGATATTGACAATAATTCGGGGATACTTACGGGTAAACTATTTGAGTATTTGGCTGCACAAAAACCAATTATTCTTATTGGCCCTCGTAATGGTGATGCAGCAAAGATTATTGCAGAATGTAAAGCAGGGCGGAATTTTGATTATATAGAAGGTATGCCAATATATGCCTATATTACTGAGCTTATTACAAAGTGGAAAAGATCAAAGAAATTAAATTTACAAGGCAAGACTTATAAAAAATACTCAAGACGGGAGTTGACTAAAGTGTTTGCTCAAATCATTAAGGACTTATAATTGCTTATTCTTCCAAAATATTATTCAGGAATTTTGAAATATCATAACTATTGTTGAATAATTTGTACAATTCATTTATTATATAATAGTCGGTCAGTGAGTTTTGTTTTGAAATTTCTTCGCAGAAAACGTTTACCGCAATACGACCCTCAAGAAGTACGTTGTCCGAGATATCTTTAGAGAAAAATCCTTTCCCAATCAACAATCCTAAGGTGCGGTTGCGGCTAAGATCATTCAAAGCAGTTAATCCAAAAT
>JAOZQX010000001.1:1128-19903 GCA_029931995.1 Bacteroidales bacterium | reverse complement strand
AATTTAACGAAAATAAAATTACAGTTAATTTACTAAATAGAGACATACAGCTAAAAGCTGATCAAAACTTATTAGAGCAAGTAATAATAAATATTCTTAGAAATTCGATTGAAGCTTTGAATAATACAATTAATCCGAAAATAAAAATTGGTATCAAAATTACCGAAGAGAATCGAACTCAAATTACTATTGGTGATAATGGGCAAGGAATGAATGCCGAAATACTTGATAATATTTTTGTGCCATTTTACACCACTAAAAAGGAAGGCTCCGGAATTGGTTTAAGCCTTTCCAAGCAAATCATGCAAATGCATGGCGGAAGTATTTATGTTGCATCGAAAGAGGGTGTAGGTAGTAAAATAACTTTGGTTTTATAATTGCCTAAGACTATAAAAAAGGGGTGTCACCTTAAGGTGACACCCCTTTTTAGTTCTCTGTAAAGAAACTAAACCACTTTCACTAAAAAGTAATTCTTCTTTCCTTTTTGTACCAGAATATATTTTTCGTTTAAAAGATCAGCAGTAGTAATTTCATAGCTGTCTTTTACTTTCTCTTTATTGATAGAAACTCCATTGTCTTTCAACATTCTTCGAGCTTCGCCATTAGAAGCAAAGATCTGAGTTTTACCTGCCAAGAACTCTATAATTCCCATTCCGTTTTCAATTTCCGAACGACTTACATCACTTTGCGGAACACCCTCAAAAACGCTTAATAAAGTACGCTCATCTAATTTTCTTAAACTTTCGGTAGTTCCTTTGCCAAACAAGATTTGTGAGGCTTCTAGAGCCGCATTATAATCCTCTTCAGAATGTACCCGAATAGTGATATCTTTTGCAATAGCTTTCTGAATTTCACGAGCATGAGGAGCTTCGTTGTGACGAGCAATCATTTCATTGATTTCAGTTTCGCCAAATAAAGTAAATATTTTAATGTATTTAGCCGCATCCTCATCTGATGTGTTTAACCAGAACTGATAAAAATGATAAGGGGATGTTCTTTCAGGATCGAGCCAAACATTACCTGATTCGGTTTTCCCAAACTTCGAACCATCAGCTTTTGTAATCAAAGGACAGGTTAATGCAAAGCCTTCGCCCCCAGAAATTCGTCTGATTAATTCTGTTCCGGTTACAATATTTCCCCATTGATCAGAACCACCCATTTGTAATTTTAATCCATGATTTTGGTATAAATGCAAGAAATCATATCCTTGAATTAATTGATAGGTAAACTCAGTAAATGACATCCCGTTTTTTGAATCAGAACCTACACGCTTTTTAACTGAGTCTTTTGCCATCATATAATTTACGGTAATGTGTTTTCCTACATCCCGGGCAAAATTCAAGAAGGAAAAATCCTTCATCCAATCATAATTATTAACAAGTTCAGCTTTATTAGGAGCATCTGTTTCAAAATCTAAAAACTTAGATAATTGCTTTTTTAAACATTCCTGATTATGTCTCAGGGTTTCTTCATCCAATAAATTACGCTCATCTGATCTACCTGAAGGATCACCAATCATACCAGTAGCTCCACCTATCAAAGCAAAAGGTTTATGCCCGGCCTCTTGCATATGTTTTAACATCATTACTCCTACCAGATGACCAATATGCAAAGAATCGGCGGTTGGATCAATTCCAACATAAGCACTCGTCATTTCTTTCTTACATTGCTCTTCCGTTCCCGGCATTATATTGTGGATCATTCCACGCCATTTTAACTCTTCAATAAAGCCCATAGTTAACAATTTTGAACAAAGATAGAACTAATGACTCAATTTGAAAATACACCTTTTGAAAATTTAAAAATTGATTAACTTTAGCAAATGATATTAGTTACCGGAGGAACAGGTTTAGTTGGGACTCATTTGATTTACGAACTCCTTAAAAAAGGTGAAAAAGTACGTGCCATCAGACGTAAAACCAGTAAAATCGAAAAGCTGGAAAAAGTTATTTCTTATTATCATCAAAATCCGAATGATTTGTTGAAAAACCTTGAATGGGTTTACGGTGATATTTTAGATATTTATTCGCTGGAAGAAGCCATGAAGGATGTAGATAAAATTTATCATGCAGCCGCAATTATTTCTTTCAATCCTTCCGATCATCAAAAAATGATTGAGAACAACACCAAAGGAACGGCCAATTTGGTAAATGCAGCTTTAAACAAAAAGATTATAAAACTTTGTCATGTAAGTTCAATCGCTGCTGTTGGCAGGGATAACACCAAAGAAATGGTTACTGAAGCCGATCAATGGACATATACAAAACGGCAATCAGCTTATGCAGTCAGCAAATATGAATCGGAACGTGAAGTTTGGCGAGGCATTGCCGAAGGTTTGGACGCTGTTATTGTAAACCCATCCATTATTTTTGGATCCGGACATTGGGGAGAAGGTAGTTCGGTAATTTTTTCTGCCATTTGGAAAGGCCTAAAATTTTACACCAAAGGGATAACTGGTTATGTGGATGTACAAGATGTAGTAATTTGTATGATGAAATTGATGGATGGAGCTTTTGATAATGAGCGATATATTTTAAATGCTGAAAACGTTTCTTATCAAAAATTATTTCACTTTATATCACAGGAATTACATATACCCGAACCCAAAATTTATGTAACTAAATTCATGAGCGAACTTGGTTGGCGTTTAGCCAAAATACAAAGTGTCATAACAGGAAAACAGCCCTATATTACTAGAGAAACAGCTCGTACCGCAAATAAAAAATATTACTTCTCTAATAAAAAAATTTGCACTGCTTTGGATTTTACATTTACTCCTATTGAGCAAACCATAAAAAATACAGCGGTACATTTTTTAGCAGATCACAAAAATTAATCGTTAAGATTTCATAAATCCTTTTTAACGACTTATTATATTTGTAAATTAGTATTACAAAAATTTAAACTAATTTTTTTATGGAAAACTGTGGGATTATTTACTGGCCAAAAGACGGGAATGTTGAAAACGTAGCAAATAAAATTTATGATCGCTTTGATAAAACCAAAACCGATGTTTATGATATTTTATCCATTAAACCAAGCGATTTAGTTAACTACGACTGTTTAATAATCGGCAGTTCCACTGTGGGCTCCGAAACCTGGAATGAAGTAGAAGACAATAATAAATGGCATGTCTTTTTTGCCGCCCTAAATAAAATCAATTTGCAAGGGAAGGTGGTAGCATTATTTGGTTTAGGCGACCAAATCCTTTACCCAAATAATTTTGTTGATAGCATGCTTGTTATCAAAAATGAATTTGAAAAACGAGGAGCAAAGGTCATTGGAAAATGGGCAACAACAGGTTATAATTTTACCGATTCGGCAGCAGTTGAAGATGATTATTTTTGTGGTTTGGCAATTGACGAAGACCAGCAATACGAACTTACAGACGAGCGTATCGGCCAGTGGCTCGAACAACTGAAAACAGAGATTTAATTTTTTATCAGGTTTTTGTAATGATCGTAACGATCTAAAATCTCAATTACAAAATTATAGGGTTCTTCTCCTCGGCAATATCCGTAACGTACAACGCTATCGCGATAAAATTTAGGATTGGATTTTTGTAATAAAAAAGTATCTACACTTCCTGTCCAAATATTGGGATCCTGCTTATATTTCTCGGCCAATCGTCTGGCATCAAAAACATGTGCAAGGCCGGCATTATAAGCTGCAAGTATAAATTTGGTTCGTTCATTTGTTCCTTCAATTTCCTCGGGAATTTGTTTATCGAGCCACTGAATAAATTTCATCCCTGCCTCAATTTGTTCTTTAGGCGATGCCAAACTATCAATACCAAACATTTTGGCTGTACTTGGCATTAATTGCATTAAACCATAAGCACCAACCCATGATTTAGCATTAGGTTTAAAGCCCGATTCCTGATAAATTATCGATGAAACTAAACGCCAATCCATATCATATTTTTGGCTAATTTCTTTAACAATATCATCGTAACGCGAAATTTTACCTCCACCAATACTATGGTATTCGCTGCGAGCATAATTTATAGTTCGTGGGTTTTTAAAATATTTATTATAAAGCAATCCCGCTGTCAAGGAATTTTTAAATCCATTTATCCAATTATTTACCAAAATTAAAAGGCTGTCCTGCCCCTTATTTACTGCCCAAGAAAGATTTTGGGTAAAACTTATTGGAGTTTTTACATCAATGTCGGGGAAATATTTTCGATTTACCAAAGCAATATTTTCATCGCTTATGGTATAATCAATTTCCCCGGCTGCAACAGCAGCAATCAGTTCTTCAACTTCTCTATCGGCATCTTCAACAATATTAATGCTATCGCCAATTTCACTAGCCAAATTAATAAGCCGATCTTTAAAGGATGTATTTTTTTGAATAACAACCGTTTTTTCTGCCAATTCCAAGGGCTCCCGAATCAAGTATGATTCCAATTCATCCATGGTTTTTATTTTCCGCCAATTGTCCGGTTTTCGCTGTACTAAAACCTGTCGGGTTTGATCCATGGGTATTGTAAAATCAATTATTTCTTTGCGCTCGTTTGTTTTAGCAAGACCGATTGCAATAATATCAATTTCATCGTTTCTTAAGCTTTCAAAACTTTGGTTCAAATCATTATTGGTAACTATTTCGAGTTTAACCCCTAAGTGGTCGGCAAATAGTTTCAGCAACTCAAACTGATAACCCATGGGTTCACCCCGATAAATAAAATAATTGGTGGAATTATAATCGGTTAGAGCTATCAATTTCCCGGTTTCTCTAATTTTCTTTATGGCTGAATTTTCAGATTCCTGATTGTGAGATTTAAAAAACCAACCTTCGGTATTCAAACAGAAAACCAGAAATAATCCTGCCAAAATAATAATCAAAATCCATTTAAAATGAACCTTCAAAATCATAGATACTTTTTTAATTAAACATCTTTGAACTGTAACTTTTTAAATGAGAATAACAGATCAAAATTCATACCACTATAAAAAAACCAGCCTGATTACCGGCCGGTTTTTATGATTATGGTCATAAAAAAATATTATTCTACATGAGTCCAGTAAGTAGTTCTACCAAGCAGTGTTACACCGATGAACCCACGAATTTTAATTGTTTTTTCATCGTCAAATTTCATATAACAGCTATACGTTTTCCCTTTTTTAGGATCATAAATTTTACCGTCTTCCCATCTATTATCCCCATCAAAAACAAAATTGGTTAAAATTTCTAAGCCCCATGTAGCCCTACTACGAAGACTTTCGTCTGGGTTGTGTTTGTCGAGTTTAGGTTTTCCGGTTTCTTCATCAGTCGGGTTTTTAAGCCAAATCAGTTTACCAAAATATTCGTTGTCTCTTTTAGTAATTTCAATGTGTGCATCTTGGTCTTCGTTCATCCAAACTCCAAGAATATCATCGGCATTTTTTTGTGCAAAAGAAGCAGGAAGCACAAATAAAACAGCAGCAATCATCAATAAAATAACTCTAAACTTTTTCATAAAATATTGTATTAGTTAATACTCTCAACGATAAATATATAAAATATTTATTCTTTTTCGGTTGATTTGTTTTCAACAAAGCTAAAAGAATGTAGAATTGCTTCCACCTCTTTCATATGAATACGTTTTTGATCTTTCGGTGCATATACATAGCTATCAATGGTTATAACTCTGTTTAGAGATTCATCCACAAAGGTATAACTCAAAAACGGACCACCCATAAAATCGTTGTGAACATCCCACAGCCCACGTGTTTCAACAGCATACATTTCATTAAAATTTATTTCTTTACTTATGCACTCTATAACCTCATCAGCAACTTTCATGTAACTGTCATCTACTGGTCCGGGTATGTGTAATTTGGTTAGTGAGTTACGGCGAGAAATGATACTTTCGGGTTCAAAAATATTTGTGCTCGAATAATCAAAGGTATGGATCATTAGTCCTTGACTAACTAAATTGGTTTCTTTGCGAATCCAAATAAAATTATCTTCCACGCATTTTGCAACTACAAAGCCTACTGGCAAAACCATCTCAATTTTAAATACTTTTTGTAAAATGTTTTTGGCTTTTTTTGCCTCAGATGTTTTGAAGAATTTTAGAATACGCTCACGCTCCAACTGCTGATATAATTCCATAATGCCTTCTTTGTTTTCATCGAATGCCTGAATGAAAGAATTAATGTCAGGAGCAGAAATCTTGACCACTCGCTGAGGAGCCGCCCATAAATTTTTTCGGGTTTCAATAATTGGTTCTTCCAAAGCAGAATCAATATCGGCAATAAAAATTAAATGATTAGGCTTATAAATGTCGCCAAAAGCCTCTTGTGGTAAATAAAAAATATCGAACATAGGCTCCCATTGAGGCAAACCTTCAAACATTTGCCCAAAATATTCTTGAATACTTTTGCCCATTTTGCCATTCCACTGTTCTTTATTATTGGTTACTACAAGTAATTCCAATGTTTTACCAAAAGAGTGAGAAAGGGTCAATTTTGAATAATCACAACTCTGACCAGCCAAAAACATCATTAGAATGAGAAGGCTTATAAATTTAAATTTTTTCATTTTCAATGATTTAATTTATAATCTGTAATCGGTCTATTACCCAATTACGGCAACCTTAATTTTTTTCCCCGGAGTTAGGCGTTTTGAATTGCGAATATTATTCAGGCGCTTAATTTGATCGACAGTTACGCCATCGTAAGAGCGGGCAATATCCCACAATGTGTCTCCTCTTTTTATTGTATGGTACAAATATTTTGCATTTTTATCAACCACAAGTTTGGGAGCATAAACCGCTAATTTCTGATTAGGATAAATAGTTGATTTGCGCAAATTATTCCATTCTTTTAAATCGGTAATGCTACATCGATAACGTTTAGCAATAAGCCCAAGGTTTTCGCCATTCCGGACAATATGATAAGATTTATCCGTTGATCGTTGTGTAGGAGCACTAGATGACGAAACCGCATCGCCAAAAACAATCAGTTTTTGTCCGGGAAAAATTGTGTTTCTTTTCAAATTATTCCAACGTTTCAGCTGGTTTACATAACAACGATAATGCTTGGCAATAAGCCCAAGGTTTTCGCCGCTTCGAACAATGTGAATACTACGGTTTTTAGCTTTTTTTATTTGAGCCAACAGTTTATCGCGTTCAATACCTTTTTTGCTTTTAAAGCCATACAAAGAATCCTCATTATTAAGGTAGGTTCCTACAAATTCCTTTGGAAGACGTAATTTATATTTTTTACCGTTTGTAGCCGGTATTACTCCTAATTTGTATTGAGGATTCAAGAATTTAACGTCCTCCATCGGGATATTAAGCATTTCCGAAATTTGATCGAATGACAATACATCGCGAACCGTAACCGTATCAATGCCCATGTAAAGAAAACCTGGATCGCGAGGGAAGAGGTTGTGCTCAGCAGCAAAATTCATGATGTAAGTTACCGCAATAAAAGCGGGTACATAGCCACGAGTTTCGCGAGGTAAAAACGGCCAAATGGCCCAGTAGCTTTTTACCCCTCCCGCTCTACGAATAGCACGATTTACATTACCGGCTCCCGAATTATAAGCTGCCAAAGCCAATGACCAATCGTTATAAATATCATACAAATCGGATAAATGCTGACAGGCAGCAATGGTTGATTTAATCGGATCAAAACGATCATCGACATAAGATGAAACCTTTAAGTCGTAAACCTTGCCCGTTCCATACATAAATTGCCACAATCCTTTGGCGCCCACTCGTGAACCGGCTCGCGGATTTAAGGCCGACTCAACAATGGCCAAATATTTTAATTCCAAGGGAATATTAAAACGATCCAATTGTTCTTCAAAAAATGGAAAATATATTTTTGAAAGCCCCAACATTTTCATGGTAAGATCACGTTTTCGCTTCCCATATAAAAGAATATAATTTTTTACATTTTTGTTAAATGTGAGCTCAATGGGAGTTTCGGCATTTAAAATATCAATTCGGGCTTCATAAATTGAATCGGAATATTCGGGAATGAAGTCTTCCGGAAATTTATACACGTTCAAATAGCTTGAATCCTCTATTAAAAAACTTGAACTGAAATATTTAATGGTCAGCAAACTATCTAGCATACTAACAATGGGAGAATCCTCAATGAGGTTCTCTTCAAACTTTAAACTATCCGGTTTATTAACTGTGTTTTGAGCTTTACCTTGAGTAAAAATAAATCCGACTAGTATAATAAAAAATATATGGCGTATTTTTCCTGATATCATAATTCAACAATATTATTATCCAACATTAAACCCTACAAAAATATAATTTTTTCAATCCCTCAAACTTCAGAATTTACCAATGGCTTTTATTTAACTTCTTTTAACACTATTTAGTATGTAGTTATAAATAAAAAAGCCTGATTCCGATAAAAATCGAATCAAGCCAAATATATCAGAAAACAAATATAGGATTACTCCTTATTTTCTTTTTCTTTTTCTTTCTCTTTTTCTTCGTCCGGGTTAATGCCTTCTTTGAATTCTTTAACTCCTCTGCCTAAACCCTTCATAAGTTCAGGTATTTTTTTACCTCCAAAGAGCAATAAAATAATTACGGCAATGATAACTATTTGCCAGGGACCAACCATTCCAAGTAGTATTGATAAGTTCATAAGTTTGAGTTTATAATTTCTTTACAAAGATATGAATTAATAATAAGGAGATTCAAGTTTCTTGCTTCTACCTTTTATAAAAATGATAACATTAAATCGAAAGTATCCGCACTAAATCTTCGGAACGGAAAGGTTTGGTGATGTAATCATCCATTCCTACTTCAAAGCAACGGTCTTTATCCTCTTTCATAGCATTGGCCGTAATAGCTACAATACGGATTTTTTCTAAATTATTTTCTTTTTCATATTTACGTATGGCAAGCGTGGCTTCCAGTCCGTCCAAAACAGGCATTTGAATATCCATCAACACAATATCATATTCTCCTTTCTTAAACATCTCAACAGCCATTTGTCCGTTAACCGCTATTTCAACATCATGCCCTAATTGCCTCAAATTTATCATAGCCACTTTTTGATTAATTACATTATCCTCGGCAACTAAAATCCGTAATTTCTGTGTTGAAGCATTCATATCGCTCATATTATTTATATTATTATTTTCTTCCTTTTTACTTTTTTTCAAAAAACCAACCTCAATCCAAAAAACCGAACCTTTACTCAATTCACTTTCTACACCAATTTCTCCGCCCATTAGTTCGGTTAATTTTTTTGAAATCATCAAACCAAGACCCGTTCCTCCAAATTTTCGATACATTGAATGATCTACCTGAGAGAATTCCTTGAAAAGCTTTGTTATCCCTTCCTTTGAGATTCCAATTCCTGTATCTATAACTCCAATTTTAAGTTTTATTGTATCGGCTTTATCTAGCAGTATTTTAACTTCAATAGTTACGCTACCTTTTTTGGTAAATTTTACAGCATTGTTTACAAAATTAATTATGATTTGCTTAAGCCGCAGCTCATCGCCATATAGAATGGATGGAACATTGGAATCGATCTCAGATAGAATTTCCACCTCGGGTTTTCCACCCTGCCCTCCAAGCATCGTAATCACTTCGTTAACAGCATCAAAAATATTAAAGGCAGTATTTTCCAGTTCTATTTTTCCAGAATCTAATTTTGAGATGTCTAAAATATCGTTAATGATGGATAGAAGGTTATTGGCTGAAACATCAATAATATTGAGCAGATCGGCCTGTTCTTCATCTAAATTAAAATCTTTTAATAGTTCGGCGGTTCCAATAATACCATTCATCGGAGTGCGAATTTCATGGCTCATTTTAGCCAAAAACAAGGATTTTTCTTTGGTGGCTTCAATTGATTCATTTTTTTCAACTACCAAATTTGTTACATCTTTTTCAAGACCCATATATGTAATTTGACCTTGCGCATTTTTTGAAACAATTACTGTAAGATGGGTATATAAGAGCAAGTTGTTTTTTGCCTTGCGAGGGATTGATTCAAATAAAACGGGCTCCTTAGATTTGGCTATTTCATTAAACTTAAGCTTAAAAGAGTCTTGAATGTCAGAAGGGAAAAATTCAAAAATAGATTTTCCGATGAAATCATTTCTAGGATAAGCTAAGGATTTTAATAAGCGGCCTTCTGTATTCTGAATTATCCAATTCTCATCTACTTCCCAAAACCAATCATGAGAAAACATTAGCAAATCAAATAGCTCCTTTGCTTTAAATGGATTTAAACTATTGTTTTCAGAATTGGCCATGATGCAGTTAAACTATCCGTTATAAATACGTATGAGCAGATAACTCTATCCCAAATATATAAAATTTTGATCGTTTCGGAATTGGAAAGAAGGGAATTAATCAATAATTTTTTAGGAGGGGAAACGAATCAGATAACCAAAAAGTAAAGCATAATGGTCATGCCGATGGTAAATATCCATATTAAAAACCGTTCATTGGGACTTAATCTTTCCATATTCAAGTCAACATCTTACTTTAACAAAGCTAAGAATTTATTTATAAAAAAAGGGAAGTATTAACCTTCCCTTTTTTACTTTTTTGATATTAGTTACATTTTAACTCTACTGTAACTTTATGTTTTGCGGCTTCCAGGTTAGGGCCATCAATAACTTTTTTGTACGATGAGCATGCTTGAGTTTTATTTCCTGCACCTTCGTAGGCTTTGGCTAACTCAAAATAAATATTAGACGTACTTTTCTTTTCTAATGAAATTGAACTATTAGCAGCTTCAATAGCTTTTTGCCATTGTGCCAATCCATTATATGCAATAGTTGCAAAATAATAAGCTTGGGCATTCCCATTTTTATACGAAAAACCGATGTTTAACATTTCAATAGCTTTTTGAAATTTACTTGCTTGAATTGCTTTTCCGCCCTCTGCAATAAAAAATTTGGAAGCTGTAGATTTAGTTTTAGCAACTGTTTTATCTGTTTCCGGACCCATTTCAATTACTTTATCTGCAGAAGCTTTAAAGGCCTCAACATTTCCTTGTTTGCGATAAACTAATGCTTTCCCATAATTTGCTTTAAAATACTTTCCATTATACTCTAAGGATTTATCATAAGCTGCAATAGCTTCTGCGTATTTTTTACCACTATAAAAAGCAGTCCCTTTTGAATAATAAACTCTGGACAGATACTGCTTTGCAGCGCTTTTTTTCTGGTCATCTGTTGCATTCTCATAAGCTGAGTTAAATGATGAAATAGCATTATCAAATTTCTTCGCTTTATATTGAGCTTTCCCTGAATTTATATATGAAAGGATCAAAGAAGATTCGGCTTTTGATAAAAGATCATCGGCTTCACCACCAAGGCTATTACAAATTTCAATACATTTTTTGTACTCATCAATTGCTGAAGTAAAATTTTTTGCTTTGTAGTGTGCCCCTCCATTATTAAAAGCTTCTCCTGCCTCGTTAATGGTTTGTGAGAAAAGAAATACGCTAACGATTAGAAAAGCAACACTTAAGATTAGTCTTAATTTATTCATAATGTGCATTCATTTTGGTGAATATTAGAGTTTTGGTTTGCAAATATATAAATTCTGAAAAAAAAGCAAAATTTATGTTTCTGCAATCCATATAATTAGCCTTATTTTAAAGTTATTCTTAATAATAGAGTGTTTAGATATATGATACCCTACAGGATTAAAAACAAACCATAAGAAAATTCCAACGTTATTATGCATTTAACCAGGCTTCCAAATCTTCTTTTTTAAGACCCGGAACATCTAATTTCATTTTTTTACGTAAACCACCTAAATCGTTCATCAGTTTATTTGGATTAGCTTCTTTAAAATCCTTAACGGTATTAAAACCTGCTTTACGGATGGCCGGAACCCATGCTTCAGGAATTCCAAGATTCATAAAATTGGTATCGGTAGATATTTCAGCTTTTTTTTGTGGTCGCATTTGCGGAAAAAACAAGACGTCCTGAATTGAATTAGAGTTAGTCATAATCATGCTTAAACGATCAATACCAATTCCAATACCTGCCGTTGGAGGCATTCCATATTCCAAGGCATTTAAGAAATCTTCGTCCAACACCATTGATTCGTCATCGCCACGTTTTCCAAGTTCAAGTTGTGCCTCAAATCGCTTACGCTGATCAATAGGGTCATTCAATTCCGAGAAAGAATTACACAACTCTTTACCGTTGCAAACTGCCTCAAAACGCTCCACTAATCCCTCTTCACTACGATGTTTTTTTGCCAAAGGCGACATCTCAATGGGATAGTCGGTAATAAAGGTTGGCTGAATTAGCAAAGGCTCACATTTTTCACCAAAAATTTCATCTATCAATTTTCCTTTACCCATGCTTGGATCAATCGGGACTTCTAATTTTTCGGCTGCTTTGCGAAGCTCCTCCTCATTCATTTTAGAAATATCAATATTCGTAAAATGCTCAATTGCTTCGTACATAGTAAAACGTTTCCAGGGGCGTTTAAAATCAATTAAATTTTCGCCAACCTGAACCTTTGTAGTTCCGTGTAAATTCATCGCAATTTTTTCAACCATCTCCTCGGTCAAATTCATCATCCACTCATAATCTTTATAGGCCACGTAAAGCTCAATTTGAGTGAATTCAGGATTATGGAAACGAGACATTCCCTCGTTACGGAAATCTTTTGAAAATTCATACACTCCATCATAACCTCCAACAATCAATCTTTTCAAATATAGCTCGTTTGCGATCCGCAAATAAAGTGTCATATCCAAAGTATTGTGATGGGTTTTAAACGGACGCGCGGCAGCCCCTCCATACAAGGGTTGTAAAATGGGGGTTTCCACCTCTAAATAGCCACGTTCATTTAAAAATTCTCGCATGGTATTCATCAACAATGAGCGCTTTACAAAAGTGTCTTTAATTTCCGGATTTACGATTAAATCTAAATATCGCTGACGATATCTTTGCTCCGGATCGGTAAAAGCATCATACACCTGATCGTCTTTTTCTTTAACTACCGGAAGTGGTTTTAACGATTTACTAAGCAAAGTGTATTCTTTCACGTGGATGGTAATTTCGCCCATCTGAGTAAGAAAAACATAACCCTTAACACCAATAATATCACCAATATCAAGCAAGCGTTTAAACACTTTATTGTACATGGTTTTGTCTTCACCTTCACAAATTTCATCCCGTTTAAAATAGGCCTGAATTTTCCCTGTCGAATCCTGTAGCTCTACAAAAGAAGCAGCGCCCATAATACGGCGACTCATAATTCGACCAGCTAAACTTATTTCCTGATATAAAGTTTCATCCTTTGGAAAATTCTCATGAATTTCTTCGGTAGTAATATTTACATCGTAGGTAGCTGCCGGAAACGGATCAATACCCAAATCAATTAATTCCTTTAAAGAATTTCTTCTGATAATTTCTTGTTCGCTTAGTACTAAACTCATCGCAATTAAAATTTTTGCAAAGATAAATAAAGAATGCTTAGTGCCTAAAGTTTGAAGTGCCTAAAATGTCTAAAGTTTTTTTCTCTAATTTTGCCTTGATTTTAGAATGTATGGAAAAGCAGAGACAGAATAAAAGAATAAAACCCGATTGGTTGAAAACAAAAATCCCTATCGGAAAATCATATATCAACGTAAAAGAGATTGTAAATAAACACAAACTTCATACAATTTGCTCGAGCGGAAATTGCCCAAATATGTGTGAATGCTGGGGTTTAGGAACAGCTACATTGATGATTTTGGGAGATGTTTGTACCCGCTCCTGCAAATTTTGTGCGGTTAAAACAGGCAAGCCTTTAACCGCCGATTTAGAGGAACCAAAAAGAGTTGCCGAGTCGGTGAAACTCATGAAACTTAAACATGTTGTTTTAACTTCGGTTGACCGCGATGATTTGGAAGATGGGGGTGCCACAATTTGGGCAGAGACCATAAAAGAGATCAAACAAATTTCACGTGAAACAACCCAAGAAACTTTAATTCCCGACTTTCAGGGGAAAAGGGAATTGATCCAATTGGTAATTGATGCCAAACCGGAAGTGATTTCGCACAACCTCGAAACCGTGGAGCGTTTAACTCCCGAGATTAGAAGCGTTGCTAATTACCGCAGAAGCCTGGAAGTAATCAGGCAGATTTCAGATTCTGGATTAGTTTCAAAATCAGGAATTATGCTAGGGCTGGGCGAAACTGAAGATGAGGTTTTGCAATGCATGGACGACCTTTTGGAGGTTGGTTGCAAGGTTTTCACCATTGGGCAATATTTACAACCAACAGCCAAACATATTGCAGTTCAGGAATACATTCATCCCGATGTGTTTGAAAAATATCGTAAAATTGGGATAGAAAAAGGATTTACTCATGTAGAAAGCAGCCCGTTGGTTCGCTCTTCCTATCATGCAGAGAAACATGTAAAATGACAAAACAAACCATTTATAAAGACCTTAAAAACATTTCCTATAAAGAGGCTTGGGGTTATCAGGAGCTTTTGTTTAATGAGTTGCTTTCGGCCAAAAGAAAAGAGGTGGTTTCAAATAATTATTTATTGTTTTGTGAGCATCCCCCGGTTTTCACACTTGGGAAAAGCGGTACAGAAGCTAATCTTTTAATGAGTAAAGATTTTCTGGAAAAACAAGGCATCGAATATTTTAAAATTAACCGCGGGGGAGATATTACTTTTCACGGACCCGGACAAATTGTGGGCTACCCAATCATTGACCTCGAACAATTTGAAATGGGGGTTAAGCAATACATCCACGCATTGGAGCAAGTCATTATTAAAACCCTGAGCGATTATAATATTAAATCAGAACGACTCGAGGGTTCTACAGGTGTTTGGCTAGACACCAAAGGCAAAAACCCCCGAAAAATATGTGCCATTGGTGTACGTGCCAGCCGTTATGTTACTATGCATGGTTTTGCATTTAACATTAATACCAATATGGAATATTACAGTTATATCAATCCGTGTGGAATTACCGATAAAACCGTTACCTCCCTGCAGCAAGAAATTGGAAAAGCAATAGATTTAGAAGAAGTAAAAACCAAGCTCAAAAACTATTTTGTGGAGGTTTTTGGGATGGAATTATAAAAACTTTATACTTGCGGAGACTGAGCGAAGTCGAAGTCGTGCTTAGTGGACGAATCAGACATTTCGACTACGCTCAATGTCCAACAAAAGTATGACATGAAATTTACCACCCCGTCCTTCGGACACCCCTCCTAAAATAGGAGGTATCATTATTTCCCTTTAGCTTAATATTTAGTATATTTGAATGGGCTTCCCAGATCGTATATATATTAATTTATAAAAATGTTAAACAACACATTAAATGTCAGATGACAATAAAATACTGGATCTATTAGACTGGGAAGATTTTACATTCCCTCTAAAATTGACAAATATTAAATCTGAAAACGGATTTTATAATATTCGTAAAGATTCCCAGATAACAATTTGGAGAAATGATGAATTCAAATTGACTGGAAAAGTTGAGGGGATTATTGATAATAAAAATAGTTTATTCTATAAAAATCGAATTCCAACAAAAGGTTTGATTGTCAATGGAGAGACTTTTATTTGTAGCTTAAGTAGGTTTGAGAATTTTAAACTAGTGAATTGTTTGGTTATTCCAAAAACATTTAAACCCACGGGCACCAATAATGAATACCATTTTACTGCAAAATTGAAATTGAGAGAAATAATAAAATTCAACAATACAGATGATGAAATAGATAAGACAATTGATTGGAACATTTGTTCACCTATAAATTACCGATTTCCAAGAATAACAACAAGAACTGTTGATAAGTTCCCATATAAACACAGGGGAGGGAACTGCATACTTCCCGAAGATAAGCCACTACTTAAATCAAACATTAGCCTGAAAAGAGATTTTTTGAGACTAAGAATATTAAATAGGTCAGTAATTGTTCAAAGTATCGATGCGGCTTATCTTCCTGGATGGGCTGGTGGCATCGCAATAGAATATAACTGGTTTGATGGACCTGTACCTAAACCACAACATAGAGCTGGTATAGTTGAATTTATGGGGTTTATAATGGGGTCAAAATTACTTCCAATTGGATCCAGCAACTATAACTCTGATTTAAAAACCGTCTCTGCAATTTGTGCTTCGCCTTGGGGAAACAGCATTATTTCTGGTTGTAGTAAAACGCCAATGCCCCCAATATCATTTAATTCTATTTCTGAAATAGAAAAATCAGAAGAAATATTAAGCGGGTTAGCAACAAAATATCTGCAACTACGAGATTTATTTGATCTAAAAGATATTTTGTGGAAATTGTATTTAGGTCGGGTTCAACCGCTAGGAACAAATCTTCCCATTCTTGCAAGTGGATTAGAATCTTTGGCGGTCAAATATATTAGTGCAAAAAAGACTATTAAGAAATATAACAAAACAGAGAAAAAAAGCTATAAAAAACTAATTCAACCCGAATTAATGATGCTATCAAAAAAATTAGAGGGTTTTCAATTCAAAAACTTTTTATTGAATAAGTTGAATAATCCATTTAGCTATGGACTTGGTGAAAAAATAAAACTATTCACAAATGAGTTAGAATTTAATTTTAATGAAGATTCTATAGAAACAAAAGCTTTACAAGCGAGAAATATGATGGCACATAGCTCAATGTCTAAAATATCAGACCCCAAATTAATTGAATATATGAAATATACTAATGCATATATTACACTTATCAATAGAATAATATTAAGAATACTTGATTATAAGGGACAATACATTGATTATTATACAACAGGGTTCCCAAGAAGGTCTATTAATGAAAATATTCCTGTAAAATAAATTGTATTGCGAACAAAAAATCTGTTAATATTTAGTTACACTTTTTTACCTATACAATCCATCCGGATTTACTTTTTTGCGTAAGATTTTTAATTCTTAGACTGTTGGTAGTTTGCTTGTAGTAATTTTTCGATCATTAATCATTCAGAACCGTCCTCAGCACATCTAAAGATTTTAGCTCTCCAAAATTAGGAAGGTGTAATTGGTAATAATTTATAATTTGATCGAGTACTTTATTTCGACTTTCATGATTTAATTTCACCTCCTCAATAGTATCAAAAGAGTATTCTGTTAACATGCTCAATTTTTCTGCATCGGCTCCCTGAATATAATTAGCATGGATGGGTTTTCGGTTTTCAAAACAACCTTCTTCCAAATCAAAATATGGCGTAGATGGTGAGTAAATCCCTCGTGGATAGAAGCCCAAATAACGAGAAAGTTGAATGGCAAAAATCAAATGAAAATTTACTACATTTTCAGTAGCCAAATCAAGCCACTGCATCGATTGGAATATAAAATCAAACAGGGCAGGATTGGCTTCTTCCTCCTTGATGGCTTTTATTAAAAGTTCGTTTACAAACATGGTGATTGAACTTTTCACCATATCGAAAGGAAGGCTGCTATACTGATGTGCCGCCCTAATTTCACGAATGTATTGAAGGTTGCTTTTTTCTTTGTGAGAAGCTACAATTTCAAGTAAAGATAAGTGCTGTAATAAGGCTGGACTAATTTTTGATTTTTTTGATCGAGCGCCTTTTATCAGATAAGATTGTAAGCCAAATTCGCGAGTATAAATTTTAACAATCAAACTGGTTTCTGAGTATTTCAGTTGATGGAAAACAATGCCTTTTGTTTTAGCAATCATCTCGCTTGCGATTAATTAATAAACAAGATTTTGCATACTAAAGATGCACTTCCATCCTCGCTACTGGCAAACACCAAATATACACCGGTACCGGCTTTTTTGCCATCAAAATTACGGCCATCCCAAATAGCTTGTCCGCCCAAAGCCCGTGTTTCAAAAACCACATTCCCACTAATATCTGTAATTTTTACATTTGCATCACGATATAAATTTTTAATGGCAATTGAACCCGAATAACCAGCAGGGACAGGATTTGGATAAGCATATGAATTTGAACCATCCGTACTTGGAGCCGTGGCTTCACCCTTGTAAGAAACCATTCCGTCAACTGTTCCAATAAAAACCTCACCATTGTCTTTAATAGCCAATGCAGTAATTTCATTTGAGATCAAAGGGCTGTTTGCAACCGTAAAATGGTAAATTTGTTCCGAGCCGTCTTCCGACAATAAAAATAATCCTGAGCTTTTTGTACCTATCCATTTTCGGTTGGCCTCGTCTATTGCAATGGCTGTAATTATTTCTGTTTCCAGCAAATGCTGAACATAGCCGTCCCATTCAACCAAAATCCGTTGTATATCAAAATTCCCATCGCTAAACACATTGCGAGGAGAATAAATTACCCCAATGCCTTCGTTGGTACCAAACCACAGTTCTCCATCCAAATCTTGTACTACACATTTAATTTGAGAAGCAAAAAGATTTCCATTTCCTACGGCTACACTTAATGTTCTTACTTCATCGTCTGCTGTAATTTCGGGCGTTTGATTGTCGTTAAAAACAATTAACGAATGTGAGCGGCGCGGAATAATCCATTTTTGGTTGTATGAATCAATAAATAAATTTCCGGTTTCGATATTGCTATTTGATGCGCCTAAATTATAAGAGTACCAATCGTCTGAATTTGTTTTGACCGACAAGATATTTTCGACTCTGGAATTTAGCACCCATAAATTATTTGAGGCATCCACCTTAACACCACTTGCCATTGTTCGTAAAATATCGGGCGAAGACGCCTGCAAAGATGAATTTGTATAATTGTAAACGTGTTGAATTTCTCCATTTTGAAACTCAATAAGCCCATCTTCCCAACTTGCAAAGAAAACATTATTGGGGTCGTATGGGTTTATGACTACGTCCAA
>JAOZQX010000001.1:0-1118 GCA_029931995.1 Bacteroidales bacterium | reverse complement strand
CCACAAAATCACGAATAGTATCCAATGCAAGCTGATTGCATGTCCCATTCTGACAATTATAGGACGTCCATTCTTCATCGATAAATGAGTAAAAGCCATTGCGATTATATGAGGGAGCCCAGAAAATAGTATACCCCCCCGATGCCACCCAAAGATTGTCGCCAAAAGCATCCATTGCAAAAACATCCGAAAAATCGGGACTTTGTAGCGTAATGAATTGTCCATTTTGTCCGTTTTCCCAAGTTTTAATTAGGCCTAATCGTTTATCTGCTATCCAAACATTTCCCTCATTATCAGGGCTTGCATCGCTGGCGTGAACGTTTTGTTGAGAAGGCGACCAAATTTTTGTTGCTACATTCAGGTTGGGATTATAAATTAATACATCCTCATTTCGGCTCACATACAACCGACCCTGATAAACCCCCAAACTATGATTATCTGAAGGAAATTCATCTTCTAATTTTTGCCAACTAACACCATCATAATAAAACAAGGAATCGGTATTATATCCGGCATTTAATTTATTCAGAAAAATTTTGTCCGAAAAATTTGCAATAAGATTGTATGATTCGTTCGGATAGGGATTTGTTTCGTCGTGTCGCCAATAAGCAAAGTCGGCAAGGTTTGGGCTATTCACATTGGCGGTGTATAAACCTTCATCGGTAGCAGCAAAAAAAGCGGTGTCGTTTATGGTCAAATCCAAAACATTTACCTGAGCGGCATTAGCACCAATGTAGTAAGTGTCTCTAATTTCCTCGCGGGCTACATCCAAAACTACAATTCCGAAACCACAAAGGAGGTAGGCAAAATTACCATCCATAAAAATATTATTGATGGTTTTGTTGCCAATAATTTGTTTGCGCTTTATGTCTGAAATATTTATTATCCGATCATCCTTAATTAAATCAATATTTGTATTAGAATATGCAATTACCAGGCTTTGTGTGACTGTATGAAACGCAATTTGACTAATCCCAACATCTGACAAACCATTAACTTTTGACAAACGCTGAACGCTATTATCAGTTTTGTTATAATAAAAAATAGCATGAAATGTAGCGGCATAAACTCGATCTCCGGCATCCTCAACAGCAATGCAATTTTTATAGGGAAGGTGT
>JAOZQX010000111.1 GCA_029931995.1 Bacteroidales bacterium | reverse complement strand
CAGTATTATTTAAGCACTAAACTAATTAACTATGGAAATGTTTATTTTGATGGTCGTTGTTTTTGTCCTCGGCTATACTGCTATTGCCCTTGAGCATCCGTTAAAAATTGATAAGGCAGCTTCTGCTTTGATTTTAGGAATGTTGCTTTGGGTTGTTTTTGTTATTGCGCGTGTTGATATTTTAAGCCTTGTTAATGATGGTGGACAATACCTCAGTCAGTCGTGGAGAGAATACTTGCATGAAGCGGGAATTCATCATCCTACTGCAAAAGATATGCTTGGGTTTATTACCCATCATGATGTAATGCATCATTTGGCAGAGATCTCAACTATTTTATTCTTCCTTTTAGGAGCAATGACAATTGTTGAAACCGTTGATCAGCACCAAGGATTTAAACTTATTACCGATAAAATTAAAACCACCAATAAAGTTAAATTATTGTGGATATTAAGTACGTTGACATTCTTCATGTCTGCTGCGCTTGATAATTTAACAACTACTATTGTTTTGGTTGCCTTATTACGTAAACTAATTGACGATAAAAAAACCCGTTGGTTCTTTGCCAGTATGGTGGTTCTTGCAGCTAATGCAGGTGGAGCGTGGTCGCCAATAGGAGATGTAACCACTATTATGCTATGGATTGGTGGACAAGTTACTGCCGGTAATATTATAGCAATGGTTATAATTCCTAGTATTTTTACCATGGTAGTTCCATTAATAATATTGAGTTTTACCGTAAAAGGTAATGTTACTCGCCCTGTTTTACATGGTGACGAAACTCGGGAATTTACAACTCCTTTTGAACGCAAATTAATCCTTATTCTGGGTGTTTGTGGTTTATTATTTGTTCCAGTTTTTAAAACGCTGACTCATCTTCCTCCTTATATGGGGATGTTGTTCAGTTTAGGTGTTATTTGGTTAACTACCGAAATTATGCACCGTAATAAAACAATGGAAGATCGTAGACAATTAACCGTGATTGGTGTACTTCGTAAAGTGGATGTGCCTACTATTTTCTTCTTTATGGGAATTCTTACAGCCGTTGCAGCACTACAATCCGCCGGACAATTATCGCTTATGGCAGATTGGTTAAACAACAATGTTGGTGATATTTATATTATCAACCTCATTATCGGTGTTCTTTCTTCTATTGTAGATAATGTACCTCTTGTTGCTGGTGCGATGGGTATGTATGATATTGCTGCTGTTGGTGCAACAGGATATGCATCTCATTTTGTGGTCGATGGTGCCTTCTGGGAGTTCCTCGCATATTGTGCTGGTACCGGTGGAAGTATTTTGATCATTGGTTCTGCCGCTGGTGTAGCTGCCATGGGAATGGAAAAAATAGATTTTATTTGGTATTTGAGAAAAATCAGTTTACTTGCTCTAATTGGTTATTTAGCAGGAGCATTGGTTTATTACTTGCAAATGACTTACATCTTTCATCATTAGAAAATAATTTTATTTTTATAATAAAAAGGCGGATGATTTTTCATCCGCCTTTTTTTATGTTTATCCGCAAGTTTTCTCATTCGAGTTTGTCAAATGATGAAACAAAAATTGACTAACTTTATTTCATGACTGAACAGGATATTGTAAGCGGAATAAAATCCGGCGATCAAAAGGCCTTTCGCTTTTTGGTGGATAAGTATCAGAAGATGGTACTGAATACCTGCTTTCAGTTTGTGAAAGATGAAGATGATGCTAAAGATTTAACTCAGGATGTTTTTATCGAGGTTTTTGACTCCATTCATAAATTCAGGGGCGACTCCAAATTAATGACCTGGTTGTATCGAATTGCGGTTAATAAATCCCTGAACTTTGTTCAACGAAATAAACGCAAACGTTTGTTTGGGAATTTAGAATCCTTTTTTAGTTCCGGAAATTTTAATGATGAAAGTAGCGATACTTATAATGCCGATAAACCTTTGGATGATACAGAGCGATCAAAATATTTATATCAAGCCATTGAATCATTAAGTCAAAACCAACGAATAGCATTCAGTTTGCATAATCTGGATGGCATTTCTTATGCTCAAATAGCCGATGTTATGAATGTATCTGTTTCCTCGGTTGAGTCATTAATTCATCGTGCAAAAGTTAATTTACAAAAGCGTTTGCTGGATTTTTACAAAAATAATATTGAGTAAACGCAAGTTTTTTTAAATGAGTTTGTCAAACTTAAAACGCAACAAAATGATTTGTAAAGAAGTACATAAAAAAATGAATTCATACCTAAGCGAAAAGCTAAACAAAGCTACGTTTAATGAATTCGAACTACACCTGAAGGATTGTGCTTCCTGTCGTCAAATTATCAGCGAAGTTAAAAACACAATGACTTTGGCTGATCGTACAGAAGAATTGTCGGCCGACCCATTTATGTTTACACGTATTCAGGCACAAATTGAAAATCGCAGTACTGAAAGAAACAGAAGCTGGCAAAAAGTTTTACAACCTATTGCAGTCACTATGATAATGCTTGTTGGTTTATTTGCCGGTGTAAGTTTGGGCTCAAAATACTATAACGACAGTTTGCAACTTAATGCCAATGAATATGTACTGGAAAGCGAAGATGAAGAGATTTATCTAAATGCATTAGCCTACGAATCAATTGAAACGTTTTTATTAACAGATAACTAAGAGAGCTATGAACTATTTCAACAAAAAAAATATTGTCATATTAAGTATTGCAATTCTGTTAATAGTAAATGTTGCAACTATTGGTACAGTTATTTATTTAACCTATAAAAAACCACTTGTTTCTGAGTTACCACCTCCAATACAAAAGCGATCATTAAATGAAGCAAAGAAAGGTTTGGATTTAAACCAGGAACAAAAAGATGCTTTTGTTTCATCACAAAATAGTTATCGCGAAAAAACAAAAGAAGTATTCGCTCAACTTCATAAAGCGAGGGTATCGATGATGGATGAATTTTCAAAACCCGAACCGGACTCAATGGTTTTATATGATTTAGCTAAACAATCCGGTCTTTTACATGAGGAATTGAAACGACTAACCATTGATCATTTGCTTGAACTTAAAAGTGTTTGTACTGAAGATCAGTTCAAATATTTAGAAAGAATGTTTAGAGGGAGGATTATGGATGAAGGACCAGGCAGAGGACACCATCCAGATCGAGTGAGGAAATATAGAAACAGAAAGCCTGATCAAAATTAAAAACGAACGTTAATCGATTAATACTATATAATTACTTATTTACTAATTTGTTTAAAAAGGAAAGAAAATGAAAAATTTAAAAAATACAGTATGGATTACTGCAGCAATCATGGCTTTTGTTATGTTGTCGGCAGATGTGATGGCTCAAAGAGGGCAAAGAAATGCAAATAGACCCGGAATGGGACAAGGATATGGACAAGGAATGATACAAAATAAAGGAGATTGGGGGCCGGGACAACGTTGTTTTGACATGCTTGACCTAACGGTAGAGCAGCAAGAACAAATCAAAACACTTAGGATAAAACATTTGGAGCAAATGCTACCTTACAGAAATGAAATGCAGGAAAAAAGAGCTAAGCTACAAACCCTGAGAACAGCTAAGAATGTTGATATGAAAGCAATCAATAATTTGATAGATGAAAAGGCCATGCTTAAAGCCGATCAAATGAAAGCTCGTGCAGCTCATCATCAAGAAATAAGAAGCCTTTTAACAGATGAACAACGAATTGTTTTTGACAGCTTCAAAGGAATGAAAAAAGGTTATGGTAGAGGAAATGGCAATGGCAGAGGTGATGGATATGGTCGCGGACAAGGTCAAGGTCGTGGAATGGGAAGATAAAAACAGTTGACTAATAATTTCAAAAGCGGTGCCTTTGGTGCCGCTTTTTTTATGGCGAAGCAATTATTCCACCCGAACAATTTTTTGAAGCACCCGTTACCGAAGAAAGGCAATTGTTTTCACCTCTCAGTTTTAGCACTCCCAAAAAGGCAAAAATCATTGCTTCTTTAAAATCAATGATTGTTTTTGAAGGAATGGCAATTTCTTTATTTATTTGTTTTTTGATTTGTTCCATTAAAAACACATTATAAATTCCACCTCCGGTAATTAATACTTTCTTGCCTGTTTCAGGGTTAATAGTTTTTGCAATTTGCAGAGCGATGTGTTCGTAAAAAGTGCGGAGTTTATCTTCCAAAGGTAGGTCGTGTTTTTTAAAAAGAGGGAAAATATTTTCTAAAACGAATTCTATTCCCAAACTTTTTGGATGTTGTTTCTTGTAAAATGAAATATTATTTAATTCAGATAAAAGACGCGTATCGATTTGCCCCTTTTTAGCTAAAAGCCCATCCTTGTCGTAATCCAATCCAACCTCTTTACAAAGTTCATTAATCACAATGTTTACCGGACAAATATCAAAGGCGATTCGTTTTTTATTTTTTTCGAAAGAAACATTTGAAAAGCCGCCCAGATTCAGGCAGAAATCATATTCGCCAAATAAGAGCTTATCTCCAATTGGAACTAAGGGAGCTCCCTGTCCGCCCAATTCAACATCCAACGAACGAAAATCAAAAACAGTTTTAATTCCGGTGATATTTGCAATTTCATGTCCATCTCCAATTTGTAAGGTAAACCCTTTTTCCGGTTGATGAAAAACGGTATGCCCATGCGAAGCGATCAGGTCGGGTTTAAGCTTATGGTTATCGATAAAATCCTTACACAGCTTCCCCAAAAACGCTCCATACAATTTATCCAATGTTTTGAGTTGTTCGGCATTCTTATAAATCGATTCCTTTAAGCTGTATTGCCAATCCTTAGGGTATTCAATTGTTAATGCTTTTTCGATGGAAAAAGTCCATTGATTATCTTTTAAAGTGAAGATGCAATAAGCCAAATCAATACCATCCAATGAGGTGCCCGACATGATGCCTATAACTTTATATGTTTTCATCTTATAAGTAGGGAAGGAGTATTTCCAGTTTCATGCCCCGAGAGCCTTTAATCAAAATATTTCGATCGGATACTGAATTTTTGGCCAGGTGATTTTCAACTTCAGCGGTTGTTTTAAAAACCAAATATTCATCGTTTTTAGTGATAGAATAAAAGTCCTCTCCAACCAAAATAACATCCTTAAATCCAAGTTCTGAAATGAGTTCTTTAATTTTCTGATGTTCGTTCAAACTAAAATCTCCAAGCTCAAACATATCTCCAAGAATCAATAGTGGATTCTCTTTTCCCATTTCCTTGAAATTCTCTAATGCTTGCTTCATGCTCGAAGGATTGGCATTGTATGCATCTAAAATAATTTCATTTTTGGAGCTTTGAACTAATTCCGATCGTTGGTTTTTTGAAACGTATTCCTGAATGGCTTCTATGATTGACTCTTTCTGAACCTTAAAGAAATGACCGATGCAAATGGCAGCCATGATATTTTCAGCATTATATTTGCCTATCAAGCTTGATGTGATGGAATCCTGATTCCAATCCATCTCAACAAAAGGATCGGCTTTTACAGATGAAAATTTGCAATCAGCCTGATTTGTTCCGTAGGTAAATGAATTGAGTCCCTGGCTTTTTTCTTTAAGCATCAAATCATCATTATTTAAAAACACAAGAGCATTTTTCTGTTTTTTTATGTATTGATAAAGTTCAGTTTTTGCTTGAATAACACCTTCAAAATTTCCGAAACCTTCTAAATGTGCCCTGCCAATATTGGTGATGATACCGTGTGT
>JAOZQX010000110.1 GCA_029931995.1 Bacteroidales bacterium | reverse complement strand
AAAATACAGTGCAAGAATATGAATAAAGTGTTGCAAGATTGATAAAAAAAGCAATGAGAATAACTTTTAAAAAAATCTTTTTATTTTTCATAATTATTTTGTTCCCAATTTATATTTATTGCACATAAGGCTGTCAATATACTTCTCGATGCCGTCCATTGATAAAAAAACAACATAAGTCGCTTCAACGTTTATTGCTAAATTTAATTATCATTAAAATTGAACTCGGTAAGTTAAAACTGGTATTATCGGATTTTGATATTCCGGAATAATTGCGCCATTTGCTTTATCAAACTTATAGTACAAAACATTTTTATTATTTGTTAAATTCAAAATATCAATTCGCCATTCGCTTGCATGTTTTGATTTATTTATTTTGAAAAATATTTGCAAATCAATAGTAAAATATGGCTTTGTTTGTTCAGTAAATCCGTTGTCATAAATTCTACGCTCTCTGCCGGCGGCAATAGAAGACTCAAGGTCAACAGGTAGATATCTCAAACCACCGGTAGTAATCATTCTGCTGTTGACACCTAAAATATTTTGATTTTGTTTTCCTATCTTAAACTCCTTAATAAAAGTTGCACTAGCAGCGTAGCTACGATCATACTTTGTATAAAACTCTTCCCCTTCAATATTTTTAAATTTTGATTCGTATAAAGTCCCATTCAGCAAAAAGTAAAATCCATTTTTAAAACTTTTTTCTAATGAAAGCTCAATCCCTTTATTGTAGGCCGTACCTTCATTTACTAAAGTGCTCCCCTCAAAACCAAAATCAAAATTAATAGTTGAAAAATAATGTGGACCAAAAGGTGAAACCGGGATGTCGTACAAATATTGATAATAAGCCTCAATCTTCAACATCATATTTTCGGTAATCAAACGATTATATCCTAAAACATAATGCTGCGATTTGGTCAATTCTAAATCTTTATTTACTTGAATAAGTTGCCCCGTATTTGCAAGTTGCTGTCCTAAATAAAGGCTCATCGATTCTTTGCGACTATGAATACCAATGCCTCCGGTAAAGGTGCTTTTTTTATCTAATTGCCATTTAAACCCAAATCGTGGTTCAACAGAATAATTTTTATTCAGGTATAATTTCATGAAATGAACCCCTGAATTAATGGTGAGGTTTTTTCCAACTTGAAACTTCCAATTAAAAAAAGTTTGCAATGTACTTGTATTCCCATCCTGATCAGCATAAACATGCTCTCACTCAAGAGCCGGATTAGATACAGGATCAACCCGATAACGTAAATCTGTCAAATAAGAATTGTTTTCGATTATCAAACCAGTTTTAAATTTATGATTAGCACTTAGTTTATGATTTAGTATTACTGAAATTTTTGCAACCTGATCTTTCACTAAAAAATCATGATGGTATCTTGTTTGATCGAATGTTCCCACATTAAAGTTTTCGTAACGATCGTATTTATATTTCCAAATTGAAAAGGCTGCTACACTCTTAATATATGTCTTGGGGCTTATGCTATAAGTGTTAGAAATTCCAATAGTTGACATTTTCGACTTCCAAATGTAATCAGTAAATTCTCCATCCTCATGACTCCATCCTGAGATACCAAAAATTGAAAATACACCCATCTTCTGACTAGGTAAATGAAGTTTAAATGATAAATCTTGAAAACGAGGAATTGATGGCATTTCTATACCAAACAAATTTGTTGCAAGCTGAAGAGTATTGTATCGGTATTGTGCAATATAAGATGAACCTCCTTCTTTCTTAATGGGTCCTTCAGCCATAAATTCCGTCCCTAACAAACCTAACTGAAAGGTTTGTTCATGCTTATCGGTATTTCCTTTACGCATATTTAAATCAAAAACACCCGAAAGAGCATTACCATACTCTGCTGGGAAAGCCGAAGTAAAAAAGTCAGAGTTAGCAATCATTGTATTACTAATAATCCCAATACCACCCCCGGAAGAACCGATTTCGGCAAAGTGATTTAAGTTGGGAATCTCAACACCCTCGAGCCGCCAAAGGACTCCTTTCGGACTATTTCCCCGTATTATCAGATGGTTTTGACCATCATTATTAATTATAACACCTGGAAATGAATAAGCCGCACGCGAAATATCAGCTATGGCTCCGGCAAAGTTATCCATCTCGAGAGATGATATTTTACGGGTACTTACCATTGCTAAATCATTAACTGGTTCGGACTTATGAAATGATGTAGGAGAAATTATAACCTCAGATAGTTCATAAGCTGATTCTACCATTTCAACATCCATCACAATTTCTTTTCCCGAAGCGATCATTATATTAGTAAACACACGAGGAGAATAACCCATGTATGAAAACCAAATATTGGCACGGCCTACCGGAGATTTTTTAAATCTAAAATCACCTTTAGCATCGCTAACCGTACCATAGGTCTTTCCCGCTATTTCAAATACAATATTTACTCCATTTAAGGGTAACTTTGAATCAACATCAAGCACTCTACCCTTAATTGTTTGAGTAGGAATAATAAAATTTTTAATGTCTCTAGGGACAATTATAATTTTATTCCCACGATCAACAAATTTGAATTCCCGATTGGGAAAAAGCTCATTTAAAAATCCTTTCACTGTTTGACTTTTTGCCTCCAAAAAAACTTCACGATTCAACGGAAGCTCATCGGTATAGGTAAAAGCAAACCCGCCTTTTTCGCTAATCGCTTTTAAAACATTTTCAACAGTGGTGTTTTGTTCGGGAAGCTCAATAACTTTAAATAACAGACTCCCTTGCGCATAGGAACTTATTAACGCTCCTAATAAAATAACACTTAAGAAAAGAAGTCTTCTGCTCCATCTTCTACATACTCGATTTTTTGTTTTCATTTTTCTCTCTAATCATCTTTAAAAATTAATATACTACCATCAGTACTTGAATAATTGATATTTAATACCAATTTCAATTCCTCTAAGACGTCATCGAGTGTTTGGTTATTAATAAGGGTTGTTAATTTATTGTATTTCAGGTTGTTATTTTTCAATAATATTGTCGTATCATAAAATTTGGAGAGGTCAGCAATCACATCCTCTATCGTGGCATTCGAAAAGGTTAAAATACCGGTTCTCCAACTTGAATAATTTGGCTGGCTGATGCTTGATTTCGTCAAATTATTTAACGAAAGAACACCCATCTCATCTTTAACTAAAACAGTTTTTCCTATCTCTTTATCCGAACTTATCAAAGCTACTTTACCTTCACTAACGTGAACAATAGTTGTAGCGGGTTCATCAATGGTATTTACATTAAAGGCCGTTCCTAGCACTTGTACTTTTGCTCCATTTGGAGTGTTGATTATAAAAGGAAGTTTTTCGTTTCGGGCAACCTCAAAAAAGGCCTCCCCTTTTAAATGTACTTCTCTGGTTCTTTTATTAAATTTTTCGGGATACGAAAATTCAGAACTTTTATTCAGGAATACCTTGGTTCCATCAGTTAATACCAAATCAGCTTTATTTTGCAAGGTCGTATTAATGATCATCTCAGAGCCACCGCCAAATCCGTAATTATACAATACATATGAAACTCCAATAAGAACAATAAGCAGCGCCGCAATGCGTGAAACCGAATAAAACAAACTTCTTGTTTTATCGGACACAGGCTGAATACTTTTGTTTTTAAAATTCATACGTGCTTTTACTTTTACCCAATCTTTCTCTACTTCTATACTCTCGAAATCGGCAACTGACTCTGAGTGTTTCCAGGTTTTAGCTAATTGGTCAAGTCTCGATTTATTACCTGAACCCTTATTTAACCAGCTCTCAACCATCGCCCCATCCTCTACAGAAACATCTCCTTTTAAATAATTTAAAAGTATCTGATCATTAATATTTCCTTTTTCTTCTTTCATGTTTGATTTCACTTAGGTGACAGATGGTTTTTAATTTACGCGTATAAATTTTTTATTTTTTTCACAAATTAGTTCCCAATATCAAATATATCAGCAGTTTCAAATAGTCGCTTAAATTTTCCCGTAAGGCTTTCAAGGCATTGCTGATTTGCTTTTCAACCGTTCGGATAGAAATATTCAACTGCTCAGCAATCTCTTTATTCTTTAATCCCTGAACACGACTAAGGGTAAAAATGTTTTTGCGTTGTTCGGGCAAGGTCGAAATAATAGAATGTATTTTGGCCTCCAGCTCAAGTTCCAACATTTTATCGCTCCATTCATTTTCATCTTTCAGGTTATAAAGAATGTTGGATTTATGCTTTTGGTCAATCTGAATATGCTCCAAATAATTCAGGCTTCTGTTACGAACCGACTGATACAAATACGATTTTAAAGAGGTGTGGATTAGCAAACATTCTCTTTGCTCAAACAATTTCACAAATACATCCTGTACAATATCCTTGGCAGAATCAAGGTCTCCGGTATATTTTTTCGCGAATACAGAGAGGATGGCATAATATTCCTTAAAAAGGAAGTGATAAGCTTTCTCACTGCCCTCCTGAATTTGGCTAATTAGTATCTTTTCTGCTTCTATCAATCCGAAAATGATTTAGAGCTAATATACAATTAATGAGCCAAAATATGAATAGTAATGGATTTGAATATTGGGGATTAGCTATACTTATCGCTTTGATTTTTTCTTTTTCTTGTTTTTTCCTGAACCTTTTCGGGCTTTAGATTTCTCTTCCTCAGCGTCCAATAAAAGTGATTTCCAATCGTGCGATTTATCTTCGGTGAGGTCTAAAGTAATTTGATAATCTTTTTTCGAAATCTCCATTCGTTGAATAGGCTTTCCTAAGTTTTCCTCAACTTCTGCTAACAGCTCTTTTTCTTCGGTACTGCAAAACGAAATGGCTTGCCCTTTTTGGGTGCCACGCCCCGTACGGCCTACTCTGTGCACATAATTTTCCGATGTTTCGGGCAAATCATAATTAACCACATACTCCACATTAGGGATGTCAATTCCACGGGCACTTACATCGGTGGCAATTAAAACTTTTAATTCTCCACTCCTGAAGTTTTCCATTGTTTGCTCGCGCTCTGATTGTTCCTTATCGCTATGGATGGTATCGGTTATAACATCCACTCTGTCCATGGCTTTTTTAACACGCTCGGCCCGAACTTTTGTTCTTACAAAAACCAGGATTTTCTTTTCCAGATTGGTTTTTATCACACTCTCCAAAAAGAAACGTTTGTCATCCATCTCGATATAGGCAACGGCATGCTCAATATTTTTAGCCACCGGATCTTTCGGCGAAATCTGAATGCGTATAGCATCAGTTACCAAAGAATATGCAAGATTTTTAATTTTTTCGTTAATGGTTGCCGAAAAGAAAAGCGTTTGTCGCTTTCGCGGAAGATGACGCATTAAATCACGAATATCTTTAATAAATCCTAAGTCGAGCATATGGTCGGCTTCATCTAAAACCAAAATCTCAACTCTATCCAGGCGAAGTGCACCCTGACTCACCAAATCAAACATCCGGCCTGGCGTAGCAACCAACACATCCACCCCGTGATTGAGCTGAATTTTTTGCGGTTCCTGATCCACACCCCCATGAATACAAAAAGAAGTAACCCGTGTATGTTTCCCTAATTCATAAAAAACATTCTCAATTTGCAAAGCCAGTTCATGAGTAGGTGCCATCACTAAACACTTCACACCATCGGGGCGTTTATTTTTTTTACGTTGCTGCAAAATATGCAAAAGCGGAATGGCAAAAGCGGC
>JAOZQX010000109.1 GCA_029931995.1 Bacteroidales bacterium | reverse complement strand
TGACATCCGCGAAAAAAAACTTGCCTTTAATATAAAAGAAGGTATTTTTTATAACGATATAGATGGATATACTATTCGAGTCGGAAAAAAAGACAAGGATGATATTGGTATTTATGATGTCTTGATTTACAATCACACTAAGCGTTTAGGAAACATTGACGTGACTACAGCAAAATCAGGAAAAATGGAGACCGCACCTGATGGACAATCTATAATTTTCACTTTATATGACGGGTATTCTTACATAGAAAAAGTTGATGTAAGAGATTACAGAAAATTCAAACCTCACGAACGAGCTTATTTTAAAGAACAATATAAAAAGTTTGATCTGACTAATTTTGAGATGAACCGCACCGACGAATCATTATTCAAAGATCATTATACGATGCTTAACTTGGATCAGCTTCAGCATTCTATTGATTCGTTAAACACACAACTCGACGAAAGAAAATTGAAATTCAATAACTCATTCAACTTCAGCAATCGAGTTGAAAAACTATTAAAAACAGAATTAATAATTCTCAATGATTCAACTAGAGAAATTGGTGCTGATAGCGGTTTTAAATTATTAGAAGACAACTCAGATAGCAGGGTATTGCTAAACGCTGTGAGCAGTAATCAATCTCGAATAAAAACCATCGAAAATACAGTAACCGATAGAGAAAATAGAGAATTACGAATTAGAAAACACATGGTAATATTCCATGAAAAATTCACATTATCGTTTGCTTGTCTGGTGCTTTTCTTTATTGGAGCTCCCCTCGGAGCAATCATCCGAAAAGGTGGTCTCGGATTACCTGTAGTTGTTTCTGTCGTCTTCTTTATCATCTTTCATATTATCACCATTACCGGAAAAAAATATGTGTTAGCTGGCGTACTCATACCCATGATTGGAATGTGGTTGGCCTCTGCGTCACTACTTCCGTTAGGGATTTTTCTGACATATAAAGCTACTACCGATGCCCCTTTATTAGATGCCGATAGTTGGAGAAAAAAAATCCAATTGGTTTTTCATCTTACAAAACGCATCCTTCAAAAAAATAAAAAAACTCAATGAAAGTTTTGTTTATATGCAATAAATCACCCTATCCTGCAAAAGAAGGTGGCTCCATTGCAATGAATATGTTTATTGAAGGTTTGTTGCAAAATGGACATACGGTAAAAGTACTCGCTGTCAGTTCTGAAAAATATGCAGTTGATTTAAATGAAATCCCAGAAAATTATCGGCAAAAAACCAATATCGAAACTGTTTTTATTGATTTAAGAATTAAGTTTTTTGATGCATTTAAATGTTTCATCCGAAACAAATCCTATCATATTCATCGTTTTATTTCAAAAAAATTTGAATATAAAATAAAAGAAATATTATCGAAAGAAAGCTATGACATTATTCAGATGGAATCATTGTTTGTAGTACCTTATCTCGCTACAATAAGAGGATTTTCGAAAGCTAAAATTACTTTGAGAACACATAATGTTGAGCACAAAATTTGGGAAGATATTACAAAAGAAACAAGCAATCCTCTTAAGAGATTTTACATCCGTCATTTGGCAAAAACCCTAAAAAAATACGAACTAAATATTCTGAAAAAATTTGATGGAATTATCAGCATTACAAATGAAGATAAAAATTACTTTAAAAACCATTGCAAACAAATACCCATCACTGATATTTCTTTTGGCATTAAGCTTTCGGAATATTCAAAGCAAAATTCACAAATAGAATTTCCCTCTCTGTTTCATCTGGGGGCAATGAATTGGATTCCGAATTCACAAGGCATCCGTTGGTTTATCAATCAGGTTTGGCCCGAAATACATAAGCAATATCCCAAACTCAAATTACATTTAGCCGGTTCATTTATGCCGAAAGATTTACAACAAATTAATCATTCAAATATTCATATTCACGGCTTTGTTGAGGATCCTCAAAAATATATGGATTCGAAAGCGATTATGGTAGTTCCATTATTTTCGAGTAGCGGAGTACGGATTAAAATTATTGAAGGTATGGCTGCCCAAAAAGCTATTATTTCAAGCTCAAAAGGAGCCTTGGGAATTCAATGCGAGCACGAAAAAAACATTTTAATTGCAAATACCAAAGAAGAGTTTATACAATCAATAAAAAAATGCGTTGAAGATTTTGCGTTTACAAATCAATTAGGAATTAATGCAAAAAAACTTATCGCCAAAAAGCATAATAGTGAAACCCTTATCCGAAAGCTGGTTGATTTTTATTCTGAGCTTTTGTCTTCACAGAATTGATAATAATTTCTAACTTTATTAAAATTTAGCTTTATACTCTATGAGGATTTTTGTGGTATTGTCGCGCATCCCTTACCCGCTTGAAAAAGGTGATAAACTCAGGGCTTTCCATCAAATTAAGCACCTCTCCAAAAACAATGAAATTATTTTATTTGCTTTAAACGATCGAAGCGTAAACAAGCAAGATGCATTTCAGTTTTTGCAACCCTATTGCAAATCTGTAAACTTTTTTGATCTTTCTCTTTTTTGCAGATTTTTAAACATCATTAAAGTATTTTTCAACGGAAAACCATTTCAAGTTGGTTATTTTTTTAGTCGCCACGCCAAAAAAAGAATTAAACAACTAACTGCCGAATACAAACCCGATCATGTATTTTTTCAATTAGCAAGAGTTGCTGAATACAGCAAACCCTTAAATATTCCTAAAACCATAGATTATCAGGATGCATTCTCTAAAGGTTTGCACAGACGAATGAAATATACTAGCGTATTTAAACGACTAATTTTATGGATGGAATACCGGCGAATGTTGAAATACGAACATAAAATTTTTAATTATTTCGATAATAAAACCATAATTTCTGCACCCGACAGGGAAGATATCCCTCACCCCGAAAAAGGCAAAATCCATATCATTTCAAATGGTGTTGATTTTGATTTCTATCAGCCCGAAACACAAGTAAAAAAATATGATTTAATTTTTAGCGGAAATATGAGCTATCCGCCAAATGTATTAGGTGCACGCTATCTTGTAAAAAACATTTTACCCATTCTTCATAAAAAAGGCATTGCTGTAAAAACAGTTTTTACAGGCGCAAAACCAGCTGAAGCTATCAAATCGATGGCATCCAAAGATATTACTGTAACGGGCTGGGTTGATGATTTAAGGATTTATTATGCACGGGCAAAAGTTTTTGTTGCTCCCATGCAAATTGGAACCGGACTGCAAAACAAATTACTTGAAGCAATGAGTATGGAAATTCCGTGCATCACCACACCATTAACAAATCAGGCATTAAAAGCGATTCATGGTAAAGATATTTTAATTGCTGAAACGGCAAATTCTTTTGCCGATCAAATCGAGTTTTTATTGAAGAACCCTGCAAAAGCTTCTGAAATCGGGAAGAAAGGTCGTATTTTTGTTCAGGAAAAATTTAGTTGGAATGAAGCCGGTTTAAAACTGGAAAAAGTTATGCAATCAGAATAATATGTCAGACGATAAAAAGATTATTTTCTCAATGGTTGGAGTTAGTAAAATCTACCCTCCATCTAAACAAGTATTAAAGGATATTTATCTCTCCTTTTTTTACGGAGCTAAAATTGGAATCATAGGATTAAATGGTTCAGGAAAATCCAGCCTCTTAAAAATTATTGCCGGTGTAGATAAATCTTTCAATGGAGAAGTTGTTTTCTCACCAGGATACAGGGTTGGTTTTTTAGAACAAGAACCACAGCTCGACGATTCAAAAACTGTCAAAGAAATTGTTCAGGAGGGAGTTCAGGATGTAGTTGATTTGCTAAAAAAATACGAGGAAATCAATCTTAAATTTGGTGAGCCCATGAGTGATGATGAGATGAACAAACTCATCGAAGAACAAGGAAAACTTACGGAATTGATTGAACAAAAAGACGCATGGGAACTGGACTCAAAACTGGAACGTGCCATGGACGCACTGCGTTGCCCTGTTGGAGATTCGCCCATTAAAAATTTATCGGGTGGCGAACGAAGACGGGTTGCATTATGTCGCTTACTGCTTTCCGAACCGGAGATTTTATTGCTTGATGAGCCTACCAACCACCTCGATGCTGAGTCGGTTGAATGGCTGGAAGTTCACTTAAAGCAATACAAAGGAACTGTAATTGCCGTGACACACGACCGCTATTTTTTGGATAACGTTGCTGGATGGATTTTAGAACTGGATCGGGGCGAAGGCATCCCTTGGAAAGGAAATTATTCTTCTTGGCTTGAACAAAAAAGTAAGCGTTTACAGATGGAAGAAAAATCGGCAAGCAAACGTCGAAAAACGCTGGAAAGAGAATTAGATTGGGTACGAATGGCTCCAAAAGCCCGACATGCAAAATCTAAAGCCCGTTTAGCTTCTTACGATAAAATGCTAAACGAAGACGTGAAGCAAAAAGAAGAGAAATTAGAAATTTTCATCCCAAACGGCCCACGACTGGGAAATTCAGTTATCGAAGCACAAAGTGTTTCGAAAGCTTATGATGAGAAATTATTGTTTGACAATCTTGAATTTATGCTTCCACCTGCGGGGATTGTTGGTGTAATTGGCCCGAATGGCGCCGGAAAAACGACTTTGTTCCGTTTAATCATGGGAATAGAAAATCCTGATAAAGGTGATTTTAAAGTTGGGAAAACTGTGAAAGTTGGTTACGTTGACCAAGCTCACGAAGAAATTGATGCTGAGAAAAATGTATGGGAAATAATTTCGGGCGGAAATGAAAACATCCAACTCGGAAACAAAACGATGAACTCCCGCGCCTATGTTTCGCGTTTTAATTTTAGTGGTGTAGACCAAGGAAAAAAGGCCGGAGTCCTATCGGGTGGTGAACGTAACCGAATGCATTTGGCTATGACTTTAAAACAAGAAGCCAATGTTTTGTTGCTCGATGAACCAACCAACGATATTGATGTTAACACACTTCGAGCCTTAGAGGAAGGCCTTGAAAATTTTGCCGGTTGTGCCGTAATTATTTCTCACGACCGTTGGTTCCTCGATCGGGTTGCAACTCATATCCTCGCTTTTGAGGGAAATTCTCAAGTTTACTTTTTCGAGGGATCTTACTCCGAATATGAAGAAAATCGTCGAAAACGACTGGGAGATGAAGGTCCGAAACGTATCCGCTACAAAAAACTAAAAAGTGATTAATGGATAGTATTTTCAAAACATATTATGATTCACCCATCGGGATCGTTGAATTATCGGCTACCGAAAAAGGTTTGTATGGATTGTATTTTGTTGAAGAAAAATTTACTGAAAAAACGAACAAAGTCCTCGAACAAAGCATCCAACAACTGGATGAATATTTCAACGAAGGCCAACAAAATTTTGATTTACCCTTAGATATTCAAGGAAGCAATTTTCAACAAAAAGTTTGGGAACAACTATTAACCATCCCTTTTGGAATCACTAAAACTTATCTTGATATTGCTAAAAATTTAGGCGATCGAAATTTGCTTCGAGCTGTTGGAAATGCCAATGGGAAAAATAAAATTTTGATTATTATTCCTTGCCATCGGGTAATTGGCAGCGATGGAAAACTAACAGGTTTTGGTGGTGGAATCTGGCGAAAAAAATGGCTGCTGGAGCATGAAGCAAAATTCATACAGGGAAATCTTTTCTAATTGATAATTTTTAATGATAATTCTATGATAAAAATTAACAATAAACTTATCGAGCCAATTATTCAAGAGGC
>JAOZQX010000108.1 GCA_029931995.1 Bacteroidales bacterium | reverse complement strand
AAAACCAGAAATGGTTTCAAAAAAAGCATCGGTAAAATTTGGGATGACACCACTAAGTAAAAACGGAAGCGAACCAAAAATCGAAGTAATAATCCATGTAAATGAAACAATCAGGTATCCTTCGCGTTTCCCAATATTATTACTTATTCTTTTCCCATTCAGGCCAAAGTAAAGGAGGGCACCTGCGCCAATCGTAATTAAACCCGAATAAAGCAGTGAAAGGCAATCCGATCCACAATAATACCACGAGAACGGCATTCCAAAAAACATAAAAGCCCCTTCAACCATCAACAAGAAACCAATGATGCGAAGTATTAACTTAAAATTAATATCAACTCTACGAGACATAAATTAAATTATTGCGGGGGTGAAATTAAACAATTTGGCGAAAACTCCAAAATGCTTAATTAAATAGCTTGTCAACTTTTTGGATAGCCTGTGGCAAAGAAAAGATTACCACCTTATCATTTTCCATAATTTGAAAATCACCGGTAGCAATAAAGCTTTCTTCGCCCCGCACAACACCTCCAATAATGGCACCTTTCGGGAAACCCAAGTCTTTAATCGGTTTTCGGGTAACCGGAGAATCGGGTTTTGTAACCAGCTCCATAACTTCAGCATCAATACCACTTAAACATTTAATGGATGTAACTTCGGCGCCCATTGTGAATTTTACAATATAGCTAGCTGTGATTAGCTTTTTATTAATAATAGTATCTATACCTATATTTTGCGAAATATCAATGTAATCAATGTTTTCAACCAGAGCAATGGTTTTCTTGACTCCATATTTGCGAGCATGCAAACAAGTTAAAATATTGGTTTCCGAATTATTGGTAACTGCAATAAAAGCATCAACTCCGCTAATATCTTCATCTACTAATAACTGAATATCGCGGGCATCTCCATTAACAACCAAGGTGTCTTCCAAAAAATCGGTTAACTGCAAACACTTTTCTTTATCGCTTTCAAAAAGCTTAATATTTAAATCTTTTTCTAATCGCTTGCAGGCTGTCCGACCAACACGACCTCCGCCCACAACCATAATATTTTTTATGTCAATTTCTTGTTTTCCACCAAGCATCAACAGCTCCTCAATGCCCTCTTCCTTTGTAATCATATACGAAAGATCATTGGGCATAACCATATCATTACCCTTCGGAATAATGGTTGTAGAATTGCGATGAATCGCTACCGCCCTAAAGTTCAAGTAAGGATATTCGCTAGCAATCTGATTAAGTGTTTTTCCGGCTACAGGGGCATTATCTTCAATCTTTATTAAAAACAATGATAATTTCCCTTCAGAGAAATCAAATATTTCGGTAGCTGCTGTTTGTTTCAACAAATGAATAATTTCGGTAGCTGCAATTTCTTCGGGACACACCATGGCATCAATTCCCAAACCCTCATAAATCAAACGATTTTCTTCAGTTAAATTTTCCAGGCTGTTAACTCTGGCAATGGTTTTTTTAGCTCCTAATTTTTTACCAAGTATTGCGGTAATAACATTGATGTTCTCCTCGTGAACAACAGAAATCAAAAGGTCGGCTTTTTTAATGTTCGCCCTATTTAATACAGAAATAGAAGTCGAATCACCGGTAATAGTCATTAAATCAGTGTGAGATTCTACAAGTTTTAACAAATCCTCGTGTGGATCAACAATGGTAATATTATGATTTTCACTTGCCAGTTCTTTGGCTAAATGCAATCCTACTTCTCCGTCTCCTGCAATAACAATATTCATTTCTGATTGTTTTTTTCGTTTGCAAAATTAATTCTTATTCTCAAATATAGTAATAATGTGTGTTAAAAATGATTGGGGAGAGTAATGAAATCATTAATTTATTTAGTGATTACAACAACTGAAATCTATCCCAATCATAGCCCACATTAAATTTCTCACGGAAATCGTTCAGCATTTTTGCAGACAAAACAAGTTGCTGGATTTCCTCTCTGTTGGGTTTAATATCAGATATTATTTGTCCTTTTGGGTCAATAATCAACGAATTGCCCGAATAAGAATTTCCCACCTCATCTTTACCAATACGGTTTACGCCAATAACATACGATTGGTTTTCGATTGCACGGGCTATTAAAAGTTGTATCCAAGGATAGCTTCGCGAGGCTGGCCAATTTGCCACATATATCAAAACATCGTATTCAAATTTTTCTTCCCGAAAAGTGTTTTTGCTCCACACCGGAAAACGCAAATCATAACAAATTAGTGGTTTTATTTTCCATCCACTCAAGCTACAAATAAGTTGTTCTTTCCCGGAGCTAATAGTATTGGCTTCATCACCTAAATGAAAAACATGGCGTTTTGAGTAGGTTTGATATTGGCCATTCGGCGACATCCAAATCAGGGTATTAAAAAATTTACCCCCCTCCTCAATTAAAAGGCTGCCCGTAATAACGGCATCCAATTGTGAAGCTTTTGCTCTCATCCAATTGGTGGTGGCTCCATCCAATGATTCGGTATATTTTTCTGGATCCACAGGAAAACCTGTATTGAAAACTTCAGGCAAAATAATCAAATCAATCGGTTGTTGGATTTGGTCAAGCTTTTTATCAAAAGCATTCAGGTTGCCCTGAACATCTTCCCAAATTAAATCACTTTGTAAAACACAAATATTTAAATCTTGCATAATATCTTAGCTGCTTTATCCAGGGTTTTTTCTTCTTTAGCAAAACAAAAACGCAAACGACGGGTTTCCGTTCCGTCATGATAAAATGGCGAAATTGGAACAGAAGCAATTTTAAATTCTTTTATAAGCCGAGTAGCAAATTCCATTTCCGGTTCATCCGAAATATCAGAATAGTCCAACAACTGGAAATACGTACCGTAGGAAGGAACAATTTTAAAACGTGAAGACTGAATCTTGGAAATGAAATAATCCCTCTTTTCCTCATACATCTTACTAATTCCTAAATAATTTTTTTCATTTTTCAGAAAATCGGTTAAAGCATATTGAATGGGTGTGTTTACAGCAAATACTACAAATTGGTGTGTTTTTCTAAATTCAGCCATTAGATTTGGGGGGGCTAAAACAAAGCCCATTTTCCAGCCAGTTGCATGAAAAGTCTTCCCGAAAGAGCCGACCACAAATGTTCTTTTAGCTAAGTCCGGAAAACGACAAGCACTCTCGTGTTTCAAATGATCGAAAATGATATGCTCATAAACCTCATCACTCAACACAACAATATCTGTATCTTTTATAATTTCGCCCAAGCGCTGCATATCTTCTGCTCGTAAAATGCTACCGGTTGGATTGTGTGGAGTATTTATTACAATAAGTTTTGTGCGATGGGTAATCAAGCGGCTCACCTCTTCCCAGTCAACATGATAATCGGGCATTTTCAGCTCGGCATATTTCACAATCCCACCATTAAGTTTGATGGATGGGGCATAGCTATCGTAAGCAGGTTCAAAAATAATGGCCTCATCTTCTTCTTTTATAACCGTTGAGATCACGGAATAAATAGCCTGCGTAGCTCCTGCTACAATATTTATTTCCTTATCGGGATCATAATCTACATTATGCAACTTTTTTACTGTATTTGCGATTTGTTCTCGCAATGCAGGAACTCCCGGCATGGGGGCATATTGATTCATACCCTTTTTCATATAATGGTGAATCCGGTCGATGAGCTTGGGCGAAACAGGAAAATCAGGAAATCCCTGAGATAAATTTACAGCCTTATGTCCGGCAGCCATCTGGCTCATTACCGCAAATATAGAAGTCCCAACATTAGGAAGTTTCGAAACAAAATTGCCTTCAAATTCATTCATATAAACTTATTTTATGACACAAATTTAAATAATATAAATAGATATTGTAAATTTGGAAACGGTTGAACTGCATAATTTTATTAACATGGCTACTATAGATTCTATTGATTTAAAAAACAAAAAAGTATTAGTACGTGTCGACTTCAATGTTCCTCTGAATGAGAATTTTGAAATTACAGATCCTACCCGTATAAATGCTGCTATTCCTACGATTAAGAAAATTCTTAACGAAAAAAGTTCAGTCATTCTAATGTCTCATTTAGGGCGGCCAAAAGAAGGATTCGAAGATAAGTTTTCCTTAAAACATTTACTTCCATACTTAAAAGAGAAACTAAATGTTAATGTTTTATTTGCAGATGATTGCATTGGAAGCTCTGCTAATCAACTTGCTGCCGAATTAAAACCCAAAGAAGTTTTGCTTTTGGAAAATCTTCGGTTCTATAAAGAAGAAACTAAGGGAGATGTTGAGTTCGCAAAAAAACTGGCAAATCATGGCGACTTTTACGTAAACGATGCCTTTGGAACCGCGCATCGTGCTCATGCATCAACAACAATAATTGCACAATTTTTTCCAAAGGATAAAGCCTTTGGTTATATCATGGGCGACGAATTGAAAAACATTAATAAAATTTTACAAGAACCCAAACGCCCTCTCACGACTATTCTCGGAGGTGCAAAGATTTCGGGCAAAATAGAAATCATCAATAATTTGCTCGACAAGGTTGAAAATTTGATTATTGGAGGCGGAATGATGTTTACCTTTATTAAAGCAATGGGGGGAAATATTGGAAGCTCGCTGATTGAAGAAGATTTATTGGATACGGCCCACGAGGCCATTGAAAAGGCTAAGGAGCAAAATGTAAATTTATATTTGCCGCTGGATGTTAAAATTGCCAACGAATTTTCAAACGAAGCCCAAACTGATTTATGTAGTTCTTACAATATTCCTGACGGTTGGATGGGATTGGATATTGGACCTAAAACCATTCAAAAATTTGAAGAGGTAATTTTAAAATCCTCAAGCATTTTATGGAATGGCCCTATGGGTGTTTTCGAAATGTCGAACTATGAAGAAGGAACAAAAGCAATTGCAGAAGCCATTGCGAATGCTACCAAAAAGGGTGCATTTTCACTTATTGGGGGTGGCGATTCGGTTGCAGCCATTAATAAGTATAATTTAAAAAATAAAGTAAGTTACGTTTCTACCGGTGGTGGTGCAATGCTCGAATATATTGAAGGTAAAGAATTACCCGGAGTAAAAGCAATTGAAGCATAAATTAAGAATCTTATTTATCATGAAAAAACAGTTTGTCATTTTATTATTGAGTCTTGCAATTTGTTATTCGTGCGCAGAAGAAAATCCCAATGATTACAATATTACAAAGGTTGGACAAAATGTTCCAGAATTTTCATTTACAACTTTAGATGGCAATTCGGCTTCAATAGCTGATTTTAAAGGACAAACAGTGTTGATTAACTTTTTTGCAACCTGGTGCGGTCCCTGCATGAAAGAGTTGCCGGAAGTGCAAAAACAAATTTGGGAACAACTTAAAGATGAGGGGGTGGTCGTTTTAACATTCGGCAGAGGTCATTCGGCAGAAGATTTGGAAAAATGGAATCAAAAAAGAGGATTTACTTTCCCGATAAGTCCAGATGAAGATAAATCAATTTATAGCTTGTTTTTCAGTAAATACATCCCGCGCAATGTAGTGGTTAACAAAGAAGGGAAAATAATTTTGCAAGAGTTTGGTTTTTCCGAAAAAGGATTCCAACACTTAATCGAAACTATAAAAAAGGATTTGGAGTAAACTAAATTCTATTTATTACATCTTCTGGATTAGAGAGATTAGTATCTCGTTCATAGATTATTCCTAAAAACTATACTTCATTTTAAACATCAACATATTATAATCTGACAG
>JAOZQX010000107.1:2903-5723 GCA_029931995.1 Bacteroidales bacterium | reverse complement strand
TTGGCGGCATTGTAAGCTGTAATTCCTGTTGTGATAAATACAATGGCTGTTGAGATTATCAAAACTATAGCAAATACCCAGTAAGGGAAATCAATTCTGTAAGCATAATTCTGCATCCATTGATCGCAGATTAAATAGGTTAAAGGCAAAGCAATGATGGCAGAGCTTACGATCAGAATTCCCAATTCTTTGTAAATCATTTTTATGATGATTCCAACACTGGCACCATATACTTTACGGATACCAATTTCCTTAATCTTCTGACGGGCATTATAAAAGGAGAAACCAAAAATCCCGAAACCTGCAATCAATACCGTAAGAATAGTTAGTATTTTAATGGTATCTGCAAAATTCCGATCATCCTTATATTCATCCTGTAAAACAGTATCAAAGAAATCATATTGAAACTGACTCTTTGGGCCATAATTTTCCCATTTATCTTCCATGTATTTTATGGTCTCTGCATAGTTGTGTTGATTTATCCTAACCATAATTTGGCAAACCATTTCTTTTTTCTCTCCGAGGATGATTCCCATAGGAGGGATGGATTCATGCATAGATTCAAAATGAAAATCTTTCACAATACCAATAACTTTAATGCGAGTATCTGAGCCCTGCATCACAACTTTGTCAATTGGGTTTTTCAGTTTTAACATTCTCACTGCCGTTTTATTTAAAATTATGCTTGCGGTATCACTACTAAGGTTCTTGTCAAAAAATCGCCCTTCTATTAAATTAAAATTCATGGTTTTTATATAATCATGATCGGCAGCAAGTAAATTTAAATCGACATCATCATCAGGGTGTTCTTCGGTAGACAAGGCCGTTAAATGATAAACATTTGAGTATATACCAGCTTTTACTTCAGAGGCAGATTCTATGTTGGGATTTTTTAAGAGTTCATCAATGTAAATTTTACAATTTATTAAATCATGGTCGTGTGGCGGATTAATCGCTACCAGATGCTTGGATTTAAAACCAACATCTTTATTTAACATAAAATCAATTTGCTTGATAATAACTGATGAGAATCCAAATAAAACCATAAAGGCAATAATCTGGATGGCGATTAGCACTTTTCTGAAATTAAATTTATTTTGGCGTTTCGAGAACCGCTTTTTAAAGATTTGTTCTGGTGAAAATTTTGACACAAAAACAGAAATATAACTTCCTGATAAAACAGAGATAAACAAGGTGATGATGAAAATTCCTACCAGATACAGCCAATCTTCAAAATAGTTTATTTCCAATTCCTTGCCTAGTAGACTGTTAAACATTGGTAGTGCAAACTCCGATACAATAATTGCCAAAGGAAAAGCAATAAACGTAATTAAAACAGACTCGCTTAGCATTTGTTTTATGATGGTTAGTCGTTTGGCTCCCATAACCTTTCTCATTCCAATTTCTATCATCCGTTCGGATGAAGATGCAGTAGTAATGATAATATAGTTGATGCAGGCGATGATTAAAATAATTAATCCTATTAAGGCATAGGTGATTATCAATTTGTAATTTCCTTGTGGATCGTTATAGTACTCAATGAATCCAGAATTAAAATAAATATCTGTTAGTTTTTGCATCGAATAGGTATACACTCTGTCGGGATGTGTAACTTTTGCAAACTCATTTAGTTTATCTGTAAACAGGCTGGGGTCGCTACCTTTTTTAAGTTGAATATAAGTGTCTGTGCCTGAAATCCACCAACCTCGGCTTATATAATAATCTTTTGACAACTCAATATTGCCTATAAACTCGGCCTTGAGGGTTGAATTTACGGGCAAATCTTTAAATACACCCGTGATTGAATATGTTCGGATTTCCTTAATGTTTTTTACTCTTAGGGTTTTTCCTACAGGATTTTCGTTGGGAAAATATTTTGCGGACATTTTTTCAGAAATAACTAATGAATTTAAATCGTTAAGCAAATTATGCTTGTCCCCGATAGTTATGTCTATGGTGAAAATGTCAAAGAAATTTGAATCAGCTACAATGAAATTTTCAGTTTTAATTTTTTCCTCTTCTTCTCCTTTTAATATTAACTGGCCTCCATAATAATGATCTATCGAATGAATACGAGTTACATCTTCAATTTCGGGGAATTTGCCAATAATATTTGGAGCCATAATGTAGGATGAAGCAGCGAGGGGCGTTTTATCTCCATCATCATCGAGCCACATAATTGTTCGGTAAATTTCGTTTTTGTTTTTGTGAAAATGGTCGGTTGAGAGCTCATTTAAAACAAAATGGAAAATTAAAAAAGCACTGGCTAAAGCTATTACTAAGCCACCAATATTTATTGTGGCAAAAATGTAATTCTTGCCAAGTTTACGTGAGGCTATTTTAAAATAGTGTATTATCATTTTTTCAAGTTTGGAAGTTAATAATTATTTGAATTGCCTGATTATTGTTTGATTATTTATATGCCAAGCTTTGTGCCGCAGTTTTAACGATCAGAATTTCAGCGTGTAAGAGCAGGCATGAGAGGATGAATGTATCGATTCGCTGCAAATGTGTGTTGCGATTCGATACAATTTGATTATATTTGAGAAAAAAATTAGTGAAGCAAAAAGGAAAAATATTAATTGTGGATGATAATGAGGAGATTTTATTCTCCTTAGAAATATTTTTGGAGAAATATTTTGAAAAGGTAGTGACCTTGAATTCACCGGAGCTTATAAAACAAAAAATGAGCGAAGAAGAATTTGATGTGTTTTTGTTGGATATGAATTTTACTGCTTCTGTGCAATCTGGAAATGAAGGAATGTTTTGGATGAATGAGATTTTGAAATTGGATTCTCATGCTTCCATTATTTTTATAAC
>JAOZQX010000107.1:0-2803 GCA_029931995.1 Bacteroidales bacterium | reverse complement strand
AAAGGAGCCTTTACGGATGCAAAACAATCGAAGGCCGGAAAAATTGAGTTGGCCGATAAGGGAACCTTGTTTTTAGATGAGATTGGGAATCTGTCGCCCACTCAGCAAACCAAATTATTGAGTGTTTTACAGGAAAAGAAAATTACTAGAATTGGATCGAATAATTCTAAGAATGTTGATTTTCGACTGATTTGTGCTACCAATCAACCCCTACTGGAAATGGTTTCGTCAGGTGATTTTAGAGAAGACCTATTATATCGGATAAATACAGTGCAAGTTGAGTTACCTTCATTACGTCAGCGAATAAATGATATCCTGATTTTTGCTGAACATTTTCTTGAAAAACATTCTACTAAATATGGAAAAAAGGATTTGTTTTTTGATGAAAACTTGATTCGTTTTCTGAAGCAGTTTGAATGGCCCGGAAATATAAGGCAATTGGATCATGCTATCGAAAATGCTGTGATTATGAGTGATGAAAATAGTTTGACTATTGAAAACTTTGCTTTACAGTCAGCTTCCGGTTTTGAGGTAAAGTCGGCCGATAAATTGAATTTCTATGAAAATGAAAAAGAATTGGTTGCCTCAGCCCTTAAAGAAAGCAACGGGAACTTATCTAAGGCCGCTAATATTTTGGGGGTTGCCCGTACCACCCTTTATCGTAAATTAAAAAAGTATGATTTTTAAACGATTCTCAGTAGTTATTTCAATATTGGTTGCACTTATGGGTGTAAGCATGTTCTTGTTTTTTTGGTCGATTGAGGTCTCATATTTAAAATTTAGCGTGTATGGATTTGCATTCATCACTTTACTATTACTATATATTATAATAAGGGAGGTGATTCGTAATAATTATAAAATCAATCGATTTCTGGAAAACTATATTGTGAATGAAGGCTCGCCTAAATTTAGTAATTCATATAGTGATCCAAGTTTTAAATCGATTGAAGATAATTTGAACCGGATTTCAAAATTGTACGGAGAGGTTAAAACCGATAAGGAAGCTGAGCATGTATTCCTGCAGCACTTGATTGATGAGCTAAATGTGGGTGTTCTGGTTTATGATGAAACGGGGAAGATTAGTCTTAAAAACAGATTCTTCTCCCATGTCTTTGGTGTTCATTCATTTCAAAATATTAAGGTTTTGAAAGCAGAGAAAACCGAAGTTTACAATTTGCTGAATGAGGCCGTTGGGAAATCGCCAACAATATTGCGTTTAGTGAAAGATCAGCAACGACTATTGATCTCAGTTTCGATTAGTAAATTCTCAATGAAAAATGAGAATTATAATTTGGCTTTATTTCAGGATGTGACTAACGAAATAGGTCAGGAGGAAGTGGAAAGCTGGCAAAAGCTTATTAAAATTCTTCGTCATGAAATCATTAATTCGTTAACACCCATTACAACGCTAAGCTCCACCCTGATTGACAATCTTGATGAGGTTGATTATAAGAAAGCCTTTGCCGGAAATCATTTTAAAACCATTGAGACCAATTACAAAGGCTTAAAAGCAATTGAAAAAAGGAGTGAAGGTTTGATGGAGTTTATTAAAGGATATAAGGAGTTGTCGTCAACATTAAAACCTAAGTTGAAGGAGGTTCAGGTGCAACCATTTTTTGAGCAATTACAGGGGTTGGTAGGACTTGAACTGGAAAAGAAAAATATCGAGTTTATCATTGAATATATGAGTAAGCCACAGCCTTTATTTATTGATGAAAAGCAGATTATGCAAGTAATGCTAAATCTTGTAAAAAATGCTGTTGAGGCACTGGTAAAAACATCCAATCCACAAATAAGTATTCTATATAACAATAGTATAAATAAAAACACCATTGAAGTTGTGGATAATGGTCCCGGAATTTCAATGGAAGAACAAGAAAAAATCTTTATCCCATTTTACTCAACCAAAAAGCAAGGTTCTGGTATTGGCTTGAGTTTATGCAAGCAGATTCTTCATCTGCATAAAGGAAGCATTTATGTTAAAAGTAGGAAAGGAAAAACATTAATTCGATTAGAATTTTGAACAATTGATCAGAAGGTGTTTAATAGATTTCAATTTTTTTGTATTTAACTTTCTTTTGAAATACATGCTTTTTGTCATTTAGTTTGAAACCCTTAGAAAGTTTTTCATTTATTGTGAAGACTAAATAAATTCCTGTTGGGAGAGTGTTTTCAGAGGCTAATAGTTCTACTTTAGGAAATGAAAGCTCTTTCATTAATATGGCAACTGTTCGTAATTTTTTTGAACCATTTGCAATATCAATAACACTCCCTTCTCCATATCTAAGATATACACCTTTTATGTAGTTTAATTTGAGCCCACTATTCAATTTGTTAAAGATATTGATATTCAAAGTAGTTGGACATCTATGTTTTAGTATGTAAAAGGAATTAATAATATTCGATAATTTCTTGGAATAGAATGTGATATGACTAGATTTTCCAATATCCATTTTTAAATTAAAGTTCATATTCTCTTCGTTTTCGATTATTCCAACTAAGTCCTTAAAATGATTAGCTAAATCTATTTCACTAGGATAAAAAGATTCAACAAAATCTTTATCTGGTTCTTGGATAAAAAAGCCACATCTATTGTTATACTCATCAAGCATACCAAGCATTTCCATGAATGATTCATTTTTTAATAATCTCCAATTTTTAGCATGCAGTTCTGTAGGTTTAATAAGAATTATCACAATCATTATAATAAAAACCTTAAGTATGATTCTTTCATATAATATTTTCATAATACCCGTTGTGCATTTAGGCAATGTTAATTTTTAAGTTGTTTATTTTTCTATCA
>JAOZQX010000106.1:3591-5740 GCA_029931995.1 Bacteroidales bacterium | reverse complement strand
GGTCATCCCACCAACATTCAGGTTGATTCACACAAACCCACAGTTCAAAATTATTATAATCCTGAGCCAGCAATGCATCCATCAGTTTGGGAATATTCTCAAACTCATTCATAAGTGGCAATGCGATATATACTTTTGGCTTTGACATTAGCGTTCAAAGATACCCAATTTAGGATACTGAATTAATTATGCAAGGCAATATGATTTACAAATCTATTCGTTTCATAAAAACCAAATTTTTTTTGCAAAAAATCAAATCTCAAGTACCAAAAAGCAAATAAATACCTAATTTTGCAGCTTGTTTTCAGAATTATGTTCATAAAAGATTACCTCCCATATTACAAAAGAAACCTCCTCGTTGCGGTTCCGGTTATGCTTTCACAGGCAGGACAAGTGCTGGTGCAACAAGTGGATAATATGATGGTAGGATCGGTTGGGACCATTGAATTGGCTGCTGCCAGTTTTGCTAATTCAGTATTTATTTTGGGGATGGTTTTGGGAATGGGTTTCACCCTCGGGTTAACACCACTGGTTGGTCATGCTTTTGGGGCAGGAAAACACAAAGAAAGTTCATCGCTACTTTATAATTCGGCCATTACAAATACTGTTTATGGTTTGTTCATTTTCGTGGCAATGTATAGTGTTTCTTTTTTCATGATGCGCATGGGACAACCCGAAGATGTTGCAGCTTTGGCGATTCCTTATTACCGGATTTTGGTTTTCTCCATGATTCCATTTATACTATTCTTTACGCTTAAACAATTTGCCGAAGGAATAGGTGATACCGTCAATGCTATGATAATTACCTTAATAGCAAATGTTGTAAACTTTGGCGTAAACTATACACTCATTTTTGGAAAATTTGGTTTCCCTCAATTGGGATTAAATGGAGCTGGAATTGGCACATTGATATCACGAATTGTAATGGCCTTGCTCTTCCTGTTTTTGTTTCTTTATAAAGATAAATTTAGAATATACCTTAACGATGCCGTTAAATCTAAAATTGATTTTCAAAAGATTTATAAATTGATCAGTGTTGGATGGCCTATATCTGTACAAATTGTTTTAGAGGTTTGTGCGTTTGTATTGGGAGCCATTATGATTGGCTGGTTGGGAGCCATTCCATTGGCTGCTCACCAAATTGGCATCGGTTTGGCAAGTATTACATTTATGATTGTATCCGGTATTGGATCAGGTACAACTATCCGAGTTTCGCACCAATTCAGTCGTAAAAATTTTGATGGACTATCGAAAGCAGCCTATGCATCAATCCACCTCGTGATTGCTTTTATGAGCTTCACGGCTTTTCTTTTCGTTATTCTTCGAAATTATTTACCCTGGTTATACACTAGCGACCCTGCAGTAATTGCTGTTGCTTCCCAACTCTTGATTATGGCTGCTGCTTTTCAAATTTTTGACGGTTTACAAGTGGTCATGCTTGGGATTCTTCGTGGTCTTGCCGATGTAAAATATGCCATGATCATAGCTTTAATCTCCTACATCATCATCAGCCTCCCTCTAAGCTATTTGTTTGGATTTATCCTGGAAATGGGAGCCGTTGGTGTATGGGTCGGGTTGGTTGTAAGTTTAGGGATTGCATCCGTACTTTTCCTACAACGATTTATTAAACTTTACAATCGACTAATCAAGCAATAATACTCCCTGATTTTATTCATATCTTAAGGCATCAATAGGATTTGATCTTACTGCTTTAATAGTTTGAGAAGCAATAATTACAACTACTAACCCAATAATTATTAATACGCCTAAAGTTATTGATAGAGGATCAAATCCAACAAACTCGGCGAGTACCATTTTAATTTGAATTGCAGCAAAACCCACAATAGGTAAAGCAATTATCAATGCTATTAGGATAATTACAACAAAATCTTTTGAAAGGGTATAAACTATTTTTGTAGCATCTGCCCCCATTACTTTTCTTATTCCAATTTCTTTTGTTCTGCTCTGGATGTTAAAAGATATAATACCTAAAAGCCCCATACAGGCAATTGTAATAGATAATAGAGAAATATATCCTATAATACCGAAAAAACTATCAAACATACCCATAACAATTTCCATTTTCTCCTCAACTACTGCATAACGTGGTGGGTGATTCTTCTCAATTCCATACCATTTCTGATCAATT
>JAOZQX010000106.1:2461-3581 GCA_029931995.1 Bacteroidales bacterium | reverse complement strand
TGATCAATAAATGAAAATAATTCATTTCTACCGGAAGGGTTAAAATCTACTATTAACCGACTCACATACTCGGGTTTATATCGTAAAATAATTGGGGAAACTGCATCTAAGGGAGACACATAATAAAAATCATTACAAACACCAATAATAATCAAACTATAACTTGAAGCCTTCGTGTCAGTTTTTTTACGCCGTGTAGGCACACTAATTGTTTTCCCAATTGCATCTACCGGATGCTTAAAACCAAAATATTTTACTGCTTTTTCAGTTATAATTACACTACTTTCCATAATTCCACCATCACTTTCCAGAAAATCTCTTCCTGCAAGCATTTGCATACCCATAGTTTTGATATAATTATGATCAATAAAAATATCTTTTACTTTAATAGTATCATTTGTTATTGGATGCTGATAAAAAGATGAAGAACTTCCATCGAGACATGGCACACTTGAACTTGCAGTAATATTATTAATTAACGGATGACCCTTTAATTCATTAATCAATAATTGATGATTAATTCCCTGAGTCATTATTTCAATTTTATTCTTCTTTTCAAAACCTAAATCTTTATGCTTCATATCCTCCAATTGACGTATAAGCAATACTGTAAACAAGACAAATATTATCGAAATTATAAATTGTAGAGTTAACAAAACTTTTCGCCAATTAAATCCTGCATAACCTTTAGTTCTAATGACTCCTTTAAGTGCCATCAAGGGTTTAAATGAAGCAAGATAAACCGAAGGGAAAAAGCCTGCAAAAAGTCCTACAAATAGACTAAAAACAAAAAATATCAGGTAAGCCAATGAAGATCTTGGAAATCCCATCGTATCAGATTTATCAGGGTCTAACATTATATTTTCAGGCAAAATAATTTCCACAAGCAAACATGCCAGCAACATACTAAACAGAGAAATAATTACTGATTCAGTAAGGTACTGGAGCAAAATCTTTCCTTTGGAGGCTCCCATAATTTTCCTAAGCCCAACTTCCCTGGTTCTTGATAAATATTTCGCAATATTCAAATTCGTATAATTAAATACAGCTAAAAGAATTACAATAAAGGTGATAAAACCAAAGACATAAAAAACAATAGTAGGAATAGTCAATCCTATCT
>JAOZQX010000106.1:0-2451 GCA_029931995.1 Bacteroidales bacterium | reverse complement strand
AAATATCTGCTAGTTTTTGTAAATCAAAATTCAATTCTGCACGCAAACTTCCATTATACCTTGCATTGTATATTTCACTCAAATTTCGGACAACACTTTCCGGTTCAACACCTTCCTTCAATAGCAAATAAGAATAATTTTGGTAATAGTTCGTCCAGGATTCAGTCCTTTTATACAAGTCACGATTGGATGATTCAATGGTGCTATAAGAAAGCAACATCTCGAAATTAAAATGTGATCTGAGTTCTTTATCGCTAATTACTCCCGTTATCTTGAAATCACCTAGATTTTCAAATTTGATCATTTTTCCAACAGGATTCTCTTCCTGGAAAAATTTAACAGCTAAATCCTTGGTTAAAACAACTGAAAAAGATTCTGCCAGCGCATTATTTTTATTGCCAATTTCCAACTCATAACTAAAAACATCAAAAAATTCCTGACCCGCATAAAATCCCTCTGCTTCAATGTGATTCTGTTTATACATGATCATTCCACTTTCTCTGGTCAGTATTATATGTTTTTCAATACCCGGGTAATTCTCAACCAACTCATCTGTAACAGGTTTGGGAGAAGTCGCAAAGCGGTAATCACTATAATTATCAACGGCATGAGTAATAACACGGTAAATCCTGTCTTTATTCACATTAAACTGATCCGAACGCATGAAGTCGGTCATTACAAGTATCAGGATCAAACCAACAGACATACTTAATGACAATCCAAATACATTAATAAAAGTAAAGAACTTGTTCTTAAAAATGTTTCGAATTGCAATCTTGAAATAATTTCTTATCATAACTTCATGTTTTTTTTGCAAAATTGCGTAAGTACTTTCACGAATAAAATTTTGATTGACAAAAGAGCCTCTTAGTTGACGAAATACAGCTGCTACTACACCAACGCATTTTGTCAATTATTTCTGAATAAAGAACTGAATTTGAGTAGTTTTGCGTAATGCGAAAAGAATTTATTAAAGAGCTTACAAAAAATCAAATCATATTTAATATAGCAATATGGCTTATCCTTTTAATATTATTGGCACTCCCTTTTGGTTTACCCAATAGTTTTGGCATTCTTGTACCAATAATACCTGCAGTTTATATTCATTTTTTTCTGGTAAAGAAGTTCTTCAAAAGAAAAAAATACTTCCTATATATTTTACTGACCTTTGCTACCATCCTGTCATTTGGAATATTTGCCGACGAAATATACAGCAGTAATTATTCCATAGTTATTCTTGAAGAATCAATTAATCCGATTGGAAGGCCACTGCACTTTATTAATACTTATAATCAGATGGGGTTTAATCCATTTATTGGGATAATAATAGCTACCATCTTATCCTATCTAAACAAAAAGCAACGTTCAGAGATTCAGGAAATGAAAACTCAAAAGACGAAAGCGGAGCTTGAGCTTCTAAAGTCGCAGGTAAATCCTCATTTCTTTTTTAACACCCTTAATACATTGTTCTCAATGGCGAGTGTGAAAGGAGATGAAGATACTGCAGAAGGTATTTCTCAACTATCGGGTCTCATGCGTTATATGATCTACGATGCTAAAGTAGATTTGATCAGTCTGGACAAGGAAATTGAACACATAAATAACTTTATTGAGTTGCAAAAACTTCGATTTTCTGAAAATGATGAGTTGGATGTAAAATTTGAGATATTCGGTGAGACCAAAATCAAAACCATTCCTCCCATGCTCTTTATCCCATTTATCGAAAATGCCTATAAATTTGGATTTAGCATCAAACAAAAAAGTGAAATATTCATTCAATTGAATATAATTGACGGAGACTTGAAATTTAGGCTAATGAATACCATTAACAAAAAGAAGGTAAACGAAACTGAACACTCAGGAATTGGGATTGATAATGTTAGAAAAAGACTAGAACTTCTTTACCCAAATAATCATCAATTAAAAATATCCGAAAACAATGATTATTTTAGTGTTTATTTACAACTGCCAATTTAATAATGTTAAACTGTATAGCCATAGATGATGAACCTAAAGCCCTTGATATAGTTGAACTATATGCAAATAAAGTCCCATTTATAAATTTAAAAAAACAATTCAGGGATGCTTTAGAGGCTTTAAATTATATCAGTCAGCAAAAGGTTGATTTAATTTTTTTGGATATAAATATGCCCGATATAAATGGGATTGAGTTTTTAGAATCATTACAAAACCCGCCATTAATTATATTCACTACAGCTTACTCCGAATATGCTGTTCAAAGCTATGAGTATAAAGCTGTAGATTATTTACTCAAACCATTTACATTTTCCAGATTCCTAAAGGCTGTTAATCGTGCTAATGAAGTTTTCGCAGGAACGGAAAAAGATATATCTAAACCCGATGAAACAACATCCGTCATCGTTAAAAGTGGTACTGAAAAGTATAATATAAAATTAAAAGATATTCTTTATATTGAAGGGGCACAGAACT
>JAOZQX010000105.1 GCA_029931995.1 Bacteroidales bacterium | reverse complement strand
CAAAATAACACTTAATTCGGGTAGAAATATTTCCTATTCGATGATGCAAGCAGAACTTCGGCAACAAAAAGAATTTGTACTCTATTGGTTCCAATCCTATGATCAGGCAAATGCCGATACATTGTCTCAAAAATTGTCATTATTGTGGGCAAAAGTAACGGGAAATAGTGAAGACAATGCCTTTGTGCGCATAACAGTTCCAATGGAAGATAACTCAATCGAAAATGAATCTTCAGCAAAGCCTAATAATAAGCCGATCATTGTTCCCAAGGCAGCTATTTGTGCAACTGCTATATCTATAAAAATTATGCCCCTAGACAGTATATGATTCCCAAAATAACTTAATATTCCGGCAAGCAGGATACTCATAATAATAGGTGCAGAAAGAAAAATTAAATTATCAATCATATCATCTATTTTATATTCGAATTAATGTTTTCAATCCAGTAGTTAATCAATTGAAAATTGTTTTGAACTTCCTCCACCCCATTTACAAACAAGGGTAAGAAAAGAGCGTGAATTCCGGTTTTGTCTTCAATCATTTTGGGCGATTTTTTTTCGAAATAACTTGCTACAAGCATGATTTTAATTTCTTGGTCGTCGATTAAATTTATCATGTGTTGAACATGTTTCGCTGAAGGAGGAATACCCGGTTTTGGTTCAATAAACCCGATAATATCAAGACCAAAAGTTTCGCAGAAATAGGCCCAGTTTTTATGATAGGCAATGATTTTTTTATCTCTAAATGGCATTGCTTTTTTAAGCCAACCACCGAGTTTATCACTTAATTTGCTTCCTTTATATTCTTTATCAAGAAAAGTAAATAAGGTTTTATTCTCAAGCATTTTACTTAGCATTTCACCACCAAACATAGTAACAAGCTCTTCACCAAATAAAGAAACATCAACATGTTTACAGAAAGCATCTCTGTTTTCCTCATAAAACGCTCTGTTTTCCGGGTCAACCTTCATTAAGCCAATGGTGATATTGTGAGCAATATTCTTCCAATTCAAAGGCCCGGTTGTAATGTGAGGATTTCCCATAAGGTGAACATCACCTTCGGTGCGATCTCCTTTTTCAACTTTATGAAGTATTTTTACTCCATCCGAAACCGAAACAAAACCAATAGCCCCATCCATAATCTTTTTATTTCTGGCTTTATCTAATAAGGTTGACGACCATCCTTCTAAATCCATACCGGTTGTAATCCAGAGATCTGCCTTTTTTAGCTGCATAGCAAAACTTGGTTTGGGTGGTACAAAATGTGGGTCTTGTTCACCAGACGCGATAAACTGAACAGTTCCTTTATCTTGAACGATTTCTTTGGCAATGCTTGCATAATCAGAAAATGAACAAATAATTTTTAAGGGTTCTGCAGCGGATGCAGATTTAGCTTGAACGTTTACAAAAAAGAGTGTAAATATTGTTGCAAGCACTGAGTATTTTATAATTGTTTTCATTGTTTATAGTATTAATAATTGGATTAGTATGCTTCGTGTTTGTGTGGCCCCATGGCCCAACTGATTTGTAAAATAATACTGTGATCAGAGGGAAGTTCCATGTTAGGGAGCTGCCTCATATTTATTATATCTCGTCTGTTATGTTGATATTGTAAGCGGAAGAAAACAAACTCACTCTGCCAAAAATCTAAAGTGGCCGTAAAATCCCATTCCGATTGGCTGTTATCGTAGGGCAATTCAGAATACCCCACACGTAAACTTCCCCATAAACGGCTATTAAATTTGTTTTGAATAGAGCTGTAAAATCCCCGACTGATTACATCATGTGTTGGGGTTTCATAAACGCCATAAAACAATTCTGTTTTCCAATCCAGCGTGCGATATTTTTCTCTGCCAACAGGCGTCCATTTATAGGTTAAGCCCAAACTGCTAACGTATGAATTGTATTTTCCGGTGCTATCATTTTTGCCAACTACACCATTTAAACTAAATTCGAAATAACTGTTTTTATTGAGGTCGTAATAGTTTTTCCAGTGCCCGACATATAGTAATCGCTTTTTCCCTTCATTAGTGAAACTAACTCCATTTCCTCCATTAATTATTGAAATATCAAGGGAACTGGCATCAGAAAATAATAAGCTTGGGAGCATGAAATTTGCTGCCATTCCTGTTCCTCCAAGACCTAAATTACTAAAATAATTTACCAATGCCCGAGGTCGATCAAATTGAGGAAGGGCATGATCATGATGGCGATTTAATGCTCCAAATTCTGCATAAAAAACTCCTGCTTTTAAGTTCATATTCAAGGGTAGATTTAATAATTCCATATACGCTTCTTCAATAGAAATGCCTCTTTTAGTTATTGAGAAAAAAGCTTTTCCTCTAGTATAAGGATCGAGTGGAGCAACCAATGCTATTTCGGTTTCACGTATATGAAAACCATTATTCCCATACGAAAAATTGCTACCTTCATTGATAAATTTATCATCAGAAGAACTGACTCCTGCAAAGAAATCTCCCCCCAAACTAATATTAGGATTCAATCCCTGTTGTTTTCGAACCCCGCTGTGAAATTTTTTGGAAATGTTTGATTTTTCTTTTGCTTTTTGAGCCCCCAATTGATTAGCTTGTTCAAGTAATTTAGCGAATTCATCTTCCTGCTCTTTACTCTCAATTTTTTCCTTAATGGATTGTATTAATTTTTCGAGCTGATCAAGCTTTATATTTTGAGCTTGTTTTAAATCTTGCAATTCTTTTTTTAGTAATTCTACCTCTTCGTTAACCGCTGTATTTTCATTGTTTTGCGAATATAAAAAATGAGAGGTAAATACTACCAGTAGTAGTATTGTTAATAATCTTTTTAGCTTCATTTAATTTTAATTGTTTGATGAAAATTATAATTCTAATATGTTTTCAGATATGGAAATCCATATAAAAAAACTCAATAATTTAATGGGTAATAAAAGTTTAAAATTAGAAATATAAAGGCGGAGCTCTTGATTTATCAAACGAAGGAAAAGATTCCCGAATGGGCGATATAGGTATTATTAGTCGGGTCTTGTTTTGAAAAGACAGAAATATTTTAAATGCTGCAATACAAATAATAATAGTAGCAAAAAGATAGAAAACCTTGTTTAAAAGAAAGAACTCAACTGTGGTGTGTTGATGGCTTTGAAAAGGAGAAGAGGTTTCTGAATTTTTGGTGAATGGATGGGCGTGCGTAATAATATTTCCATCCAATTGATGGGAATGGATATTTATTACTGTATTGTAAAACAAGATACAAACAGCCGGGAAAATTAGCAGGAACAAATATTTAATATGTTGCCGAAAATACTTCAATCGTTTAAATGTTTGATGTTGAGTTCACAAATGTAATTAAATTATTATGCACAAAATAAACATCTGTGCTAAAACTGCATTTTTTTATAAACTAGATGAAAATAAATTGATTCGCAATATTTCCTTTGTCTTATCACAAATTCGCAGCTTAAATTTTGGCTTTAAAAGGCTTACTCCTTAACATAATATATAATATTTATTGTAACCTTTTAATATTTTCAAACGTCTTTATTTCCAAACCAATTAATTGGTTATACTAATTGTTTTAACATATAAACCAAAACTATGCGTAATCTAATTCTTTTAATTATTATGGCTTTTATCATTCCGGCAGGAAGTCAGGCCAGTGAACCACATATTGATAAAGGCATTGAACTGTTTGATAAAGAAAAATATACGGAAGCTAAAGAAGTTTTCGAATATATCATAAAGGCTAATCCAGAAAATGATATAGCCCTTTCATATTTAGCTCGGGTTTTATTGGAAGAGGAAAATTATGATGAAGCTATTGACAAACTTGAATATGCAGTTGAATTGAAAGAACAAAACTCAAACTATCATTTTTGGTTGGCTATAGTTTATGGTGCGAAAGTTCAAGAGGCATCAATTTTTAAAGCTACTCGTTATGCCAAAAAAATGAAAAATGGACTCATTACAGCGATTGATCTTGATTCAAATAATTTAGATGCCCGTTTAAATTTAGCAATGTATTATTTAAATGCGCCGGGAATTATGGGAGGTAGCTTGGAAAAAGCAAAAGAACAAGCTGTTGAAATTAAAAAACTTGATATACTAAAGGGGTTAAGCATTTATGCCGAAATATATAAATACGAGGAGAATTATGATATGGCTGTAAAAGAGTATTTGTCAGCCATTGATAAATATCCTGAAAATTCAGACTTGTATTGGAGTTTGGGAATTTTATATGAAGATGAAAAAGAGGACTATGAGAAAGCTTTAGATATGTATGAAAAGACAATAAAAACTGATACTTCATATTTGTATGCATATTATAGAATTGGAAGAATGGGCGCTCTTTATAATACCAATCTGGAAAAAGCTGTTGAATGTTTAAATATTTATTTAAAAACAGAACCTTCAAAAACGAACCCTTCACATGCATCAGCACATTGGCGCTTGGGAATGGTTTACGAAAACAAAGGCAAAAAAGATTTGGCTAGAAAAGAATACGAATCAGCTTTAGCTTTGGATCCTAAACATAAAGAAGCAAAGAAAGCTTTATCCAATTTATAGCTTCTTAGAATATTAAATCATCTAGATACCAAAAACCCACAACTTAAGTTGTGGGTTTTTAAGGCTTATTTTCAGGTTTATTTTATTCTTTCACCTCCCAAGAGGCTCCATCTTTAGTATCTTTAATCACGATATTTAGCTTGCCTAATTCGTCTCTGATTTTATCAGCCGTACTCCAATCTTTATTTTGCTTGGCATCTTTTCTGAGCGCTAAAAGTGTATTCATTACACCATCAACTAATTCATCATTTTCACTAGCTGTTTCTTCTGATTTTAAACCCAAAATATCAAAAACAAAATCATTATAAAGTTTTTTCAATAGTTCAATATCTTCGGCTTTCAAACTTGCTTTTCTATCGTTTATAGAGTTGATCCAGCGTACGCCATCAAACAAGTTAGCAATGGCGATCGGACTATTGAAATCGTCATTCATGGCTGTATAACATTTCTGTTTTAATTCTTGCACATCGAAATCAGATTTGTTGCCGGCCTTAAGATTATTCAGCGTTTCTATTGCTTTCAGTAATCTTTCCAATCCCTTTTCGGCAGCCTGCAAAGCTTTGTTTGAAAAATCTAAAGTAGAGCGATAATGGGCCTGCAAAATAAAAAACCGGATAGTCATTGGACTGTATGACTGCTCCATTAATTTATGATTGCCAGTAAATGCAGCTTGTAAATCAATAGCATTACCCAGTGATTTACCCATTTTTTGTCCGTTCAGGGTAACCATATTATTATGTATCCAATATTTTACCGATTGTTTTCCATTGGCAATTTGCGATTGTGCAATTTCTGCTTCATGATGTGGAAAGATGTTATCTTCACCACCTGTGTGAATATCAAAAGTTGTTCCTAAATACTCCATGCTCATAGCAGAACATTCAATGTGCCATCCAGGATAGCCAGTAGACCATGGAGAGTCCCATTTCATAATATGACTATCGTCGGCCTTGAGCCATAGTGCAAAATCCCATTGATTTTTCTTGTCAGGATGTGGTTCAGATAGACGAGAACCAACTTCCAGTCCTTCAAGAGTATTTCCTGATAATTTTCCATAATCTTCAAATTTTGCTACATCAAAAAAAACATTTCCATTACTTTCATAAGCACAATTTTTTTTGATAAGAATTTCGATCATTGCAATCATATGTGGAATGTGTTCTGTTGCTCGTGGAAAAAACTGTGCAGGTAAAATGTTCATTGATTTTT
>JAOZQX010000104.1 GCA_029931995.1 Bacteroidales bacterium | reverse complement strand
GGGCGATTTAATCTAAAAAAATCATTATGAAGAATGAAGATCAACTTTTGACTGAAATTAAAAAATTACGTTCCAAAATTGCTGAGCTGGAAAAAACAGTATCCGAGCAGGCAAAAGAAGAGAGTATTGCCGCTTATCAGCAATTACAGGCTGCTAACCAACAGCTCGATGCCAGCAATCAGCAACTAACTGCCAGTGAACAACAATTGAAAGCAGCTAACCAACAGTTGATATCTAGTGAACAAGAAATAAAAAAATATGTTCATGATCTTAGAGAACGTGTTAAAGAGCTTGATTGCTTATATAAAATCTCAGAGTCTGTAAAAAATAATGATGCTATTGAAGATGTTTTACAGGATATAGCTAATTTAATTCCACTAAGTTGGCATTACCCCGAAATTACTAGAGGAAAGGTAAGTCTCGATGGAAAAAAATTTGTCTCAAAAACATTTAAAAAAACAAAATGGAAACAATCAGCCGATATCATCATTGATGATAAAATTAGAGGTGCTGTCGAAGTTTATTATTTGGAAGAACGTCCTGAGTTGGACGAAGGCCCTTTCATGAAGGAAGAACGGAAACTTATAGATGGAATAGCAAAAACATTATCGGAAGTAATTGAAGGTAAGCAGGTAGAAGAAGCACTCAGAGAAAGCGAAAAACAATATCGATTAATTGCAGAGAATACAAGTGATAATATTGGAATAACAACCTTTGATCTTAAGGCAAAATATATTTATGTAAGTCCTTCGGTAGAACCCATTCTAGGTTACGAATCAGAGGATTTACTTGGAAAATCCTTTTTCGATTTTATACATCCAAAAGATAAAAAAGTATTATTCCCTTTGTTGAAGGACTATGTTAATCAAAAAATCAAAAAAATTCTGACAGGGAAAGAATTACCTGTTAGCAGAACAATTGATTTCCGTTTTAGAAATAAAGCCGGAAATTGGCGTTTTATGCAAAGCACTGTAAACATTGCAGGAAAGCATCTTATTGCCGTTACAAGGGATATTACCGAACGCAAACTAGCGGAAGAAGAGTTAGGCAAACAAAAAGATTATCTTGAAAAAGCTCAACAAATTGGGCAGATAGGAACATGGGAATACAATATTGATACAGACAGTACTTATTGGACGGATGAAATGTACAAGATTTTTGGAGTACCTCTTGGAACGAAGATATCATTGGAACTATTTTTTGATTGTGTACATCCTGATGATAGAGATAAAGTACAAAAAACATATAGTGAAGCCTTTGAAACTAAAATACACGATTTAGAATTTAGGATTATTCATAATAAAAAAGTTAAATGGGTAAAAGAAAAAGCAAATTATATAATTGATGAAACCGGGAGTGTTACAAGAGTTATTGGAGTAACTCAGGATATTACCGAACGTAAGCGGTCGGAGGATAAGATAAAAGAGAGTGAAGAAAAACTCAGAAACTTTGTTGATTATACCCCGCTTGGAGTTTGGTGTTTTCAACCAATAAAACCTGTTAGTATTAATATTGCTAAAGATCAGATTATTGATGAATTTTTTAATAGTATTTGTATAGAGTGTAATGATACGTATGCAAATATGATGGGTATTTCCTCAAAAGAAATTCTCGGACTGAAATTATCTGATGCAATGCCGGATAATGAAGAAAATAGGGATTATCTAAGAACTTTCATCAATAATGGATATAAGTTATCAGGAAGTATTTCAAAAGAAATCACCGGAGACGGAGAAGAAAAATATTTCTCAAACTCAATGATTGGAGTTATTAAAGATGGGAAATTAATAAATGCCTGGGGAACGCAATCTGATGTTACCGAGCAAAAGCAGGCAGAGGAAGCACTAAAAGAAAACGAACAGAATTTACGAACACTCTTCAATGCGATGTCAGATATAGTGTTTGAGATGGATTATGATGGAAGATACATTAATATTGCACCAACATCACCAGAGCTTATGTTCAAGCCTTCAGATGATGTGATTGGAAAAACATTACATGAAGTATTTCCTAAACCTGAAGCTGATATATTTCTTGAGTTTATTCGCAAGTCTCTCGATGAGAACAAAACGACTTCTTTAAAATATCCTATGACCATAAATAATAAAACACATTGGTTTGAAGGCAAAGCAAGTCCAAAAACTAAAAATAGTGTTTTATATATTGCCCGAGATATCACTGAATCTAAGTTGGCGGAGGAAGCACTGAAGAATAGTGAACATTTACTTAGGGAATCACAAAAAGTTGCAAACATCGGTTCTTACGTTATGGATATTGCTAGTGGTACTTGGGAATGTTCGAAGTTTCTAGATGAGCTGTTTGGTATTGATAACAAATTCACCAAGGATGTATCAGGCTGGCTTCAGATTGTTCACCCTGAAGATCGGGCTATGATGCAGAAATATTTTGCAGAGAATGTATTAACTAAACATGAATCCTTCAATAAAGAATACCGCATTAGAAGATTGAGTGACAAATTAGAACGTTGGGTACATGGTATGGGCGAATTGGAGTTTGACGATAAAGAAAAGCCGGTAAAAATGATTGGAACGATTCAGGATATTACCGAGCGTAAGCAGGCCGAAAAAGAGCTGTTAAAACTTACAACTGCAGTAGAACAAAGTGCCAATGCTATTGTTATTAGCGATATTGAAGGTCATATTGAATATACCAACCCAAAATTTACTGAACTAACCGGTTATACGGCGGAAGAAGCATTGGGGCAAAATCCACGAATTTTAAATGCGGGTACTCAAGCAAAAGATTATTATGCTGAAATGTGGCAAACAATTTCGGAAGGGAAAACATGGGAAGGCGAATTTCATAACAAAACAAAAAACGGCGATTTATTTTGGGAGCATGTAATAATTTCACCTATAAAAAGCAAGGATGGAAAAATCACTAATTACCTTGCAGTAAAGGAAAATATTACCGATAAAAAAGAAGCAGCACAAGCACTAAAAGACAGTGAAGAGAGATTTAAACAATTATCGAATTTAACTTTTGAGGGTGTTCTTATTCATGATAAAGGGCTTGCTATTGACCTTAATCTTTCATTTGCCAGAATATTTGGTTATGAACGTGAAGAATTACTGGGAAAAAATGTCATAGATCTAATAGTACCTAAAAAATATCATGAAATTATATTCGAAAATATTGCTAAAGACTATGCTCAACCCTATGAGGTTTTAGGAACAAAAAAAGAGGGTCAAATATTTCCTATTGAAATTGAATCAAAAAGGATTAAAATTGATAATAATAAAACAGTAAGAGTTACTGCAATAAGAGATATTACAGAACGAAAGAAAACTCAACGACAACTGATTGCTGCCAAAGAAAAAGCCGAAGAGAGCGACCGATTAAAATCAACATTTTTGGCTACCATGTCGCATGAATTACGAACTCCTCTTAATGCTATCATTGGGTTTTCTGATATTATAGATGAAAATGTTCCGATCGAAGAAATTATTAGTTTTTCCAAAACGATTAATTCGAGCGGAAATCATTTATTAAGTATAGTTGAGGATCTTTTTGATATTACATTGATTGAGTCGGGTGAATCAAGAATTCTAAAAAGTGATGAGAGTTTGCATTCAATCCTGAATGATGTTTATAAGATCATTGAAACGGAACAGCAAAAAACAAATAAAGATAATCTTAATCTAAGTCTTATAATCCCACCGGAAGGAAAAGACTTGACTATTAATACTGATTCGTCAAAACTTAAACAGATATTGATTAATCTTTTGAAAAATGCTCTTAAGTTTACGGATAAAGGTCATGTGTATTATGGCTATAATATTGAGAAAGATCAGGGTAAATTAATGTTGAAATTTTATGTTGAAGATACCGGTATTGGTATTCCTAAAAACAAGCGAGAACTTATTTTTGATGTTTTCAGGCAGCTTGAAGATTCGAATACCAGAATATATGGAGGAACAGGAATTGGCTTGTCTATTTCTAAAAAATTGACCGAATTATTGGGAGGTAAGATTTGGCTTAAATCAAAAGAAAATGAAGGGACTATTTTTTATTTTACAATACCTCTTGGAGAGCAGATAGTTATTGATGAAAAAGAAATAAAATCTGTAACTAAAACAAAAACGAAAGAGAAAGACAAACAAAAAGCGAAAACTGTTTTAATTGTTGAAGATGTTGAGGCGAGCTATGAGTTTTTAAAGATAGTACTTGAGAAATTGGAAATAAATACTCTTTGGGCTAAAGATGGCAAAGAGTCTATCAAACTTTGTAAGGAAAACACCGATATTGATTTAGTACTTATGGATATTAATATGCCTGTAATGAATGGATTTGAAGCCACACAGAGAATTAAAAAATTTAGACCTAATCTTCCAATCATAGCTCAAACGGCTTATGCCATTGTTGGAGATCGGCAAAAATCGCTTGATGCAGGTTGTGATGATTATATTTCGAAGCCAATTAAACAAGAAGAACTTATAGGGAAAATATATCGATTGTTAAGTTCAAAATAGCTAAGCTAGGGGTGACCCCAAAAATATAAATTATGCCGAAAAAATATATACCTAATATACTGATTGTCGATGATCAGGAATCCAATTTATTATACTTGGAAATAATACTGCGTGATCTGGATGCTAAGGTAATAAAGGCAATGTCTGGTAAAGAAGCCTTATCAAAAATTAAAGGCTATGAGCTTGCTTTAGCAGTACTTGACCTTCAGATGCCGGAAATAGATGGCTTTGAGCTTGCTCAATTAATAAAAAAACAAAAAAAGAATCATCTTGTCCCCATTATTCTTCTTACTGCACACTATAGTGAGCAAAAATATATTCTCAAGGGATATGAGTCAGGAGCAATAGACTTTTTGACAAAACCAATCGAAAAGTCAATTCTTCTGAACAAAATAAAAATATTTTTAGAGTTAGATAGGCAAAAACACCAAATTCTCAATGATAAATTAAAACTTAAAAAAACGGAAAAAGCACTAATTAAATCAGAAGAAGAACTAAGAGCTTATGCAATATATTTCGATACTAAAGTGGAGGAAGAAAAAAAGATGATCGCTGCTGAAGTACATGATGGATTAGGTCAATTATTTACTATCTTGAAAATGGATTTGTTATGGATGAAAAAGAAAGTTCCCCCAAAGAATATTCAGATAAACGAGAAATTTGATTCAATGAGAGATATTATTGATTCTGGCGTAAAGAAAGTACAAGAGATTTCAGGGCAATTAAGACCAGGTATGCTTGATGACCTTGGACTTTTGTCAACCATACAATCAGAGCTATCCAAATTTCAGGAGCGTACAGATATAAAATGTCGAGTAGATTTTGAACCTCTTGATTTTCAGGTAGATTTTGAAATGTCAACAAGCTTATACAGAATATTTTTGGAAGCGCTTATAAATATTTACCGTCATTCGGGAGCCACAAGTATTAAAATTAATCTGACAAATAGAGAGGACGAATTATTATTAAGAATGGAGGATAATGGAAAAGGAATTCCAAAAGAAAAAATTAATAGCAATCTCTCTTTTGGTCTTATTGGTATGCGGGAAAGAGTAAAAATATGGAATGGTACGGTAGAAATTCTTGGGAAAAAGGGGAAAGGCACAACGATAACTGTCCGAATACCAATATAATTTTTGCAGATTATAATTTGAATTTGAAACTTGAAAATGATATGAAAATACTTATTGCAGATGATCATCCGATTATTAGAAATGGTATTAACCAAATAATTGTTGATATATCTGAGTCATATTCAATTGATGAAGCAGAAGATGCAAAAGAAGC
>JAOZQX010000103.1 GCA_029931995.1 Bacteroidales bacterium | reverse complement strand
TGTAAAAAAAGATGACATTGCATAAACCTCGCCCTCAACAGCCGAGAACCAAAACGAATCAGAAAAAGCATAGGCCAACGCTCCCACAAAACCACTACCCAATACAGCAAACATTTTTGTTTGTGTAAACTCAGCTGTTTTAACAAGCATTTTTTTTGCAAGCTTTGTGATGGTCCAAAACAGGAATAATATTGTGAAGCTGCTAGATAAAGCTGACATAATATTTATCATCAAAGCAACTTTACTCACATTGCCAAAAGCAAACAAAGTAAAAAATCGTCCTATCATTTGAAATAGAGGGGCACCTGGGGGGTGACCAACCTCTAGCTTATAGGCAGTTGCTATATACTCTCCACAATCCCACCAACTAGCTGTAGGTTCGACAGTTAAAAAATAAACTAAGGTAGAAACTGCAAATACAATCCATCCACCCAGGTTATTGAGTTTACGATAATTCGTCATTTGATTTCGGATTTAAAAAATACTGATCAATTTTTTAAGCGAATTTAGGTATTTTGCGTTTAACTTTAAATCTACATTAACATAAATTAAGTAAATTAAATTCAGAAAGCAACACTAAGCGCTAATAACCAACTCATTATAATATGTTTGATATTTTTTAGATTTTTCTTTTCGAAATAAAAAATATTTTCTAATTTTGCTGCCTCAACAAATGAGCTTGTCCGATGGTGTAATTGGCAACACGTCTGTTTTTGGTACAGAAGAGTCCAGGTTCGAGCCCTGGTCGGACAACAGCAACTAAAAGCCTCCCTAATAATTTGGGAGGCTTTTTAATTGAATCTTGAAAATATTTTGTATATTTGCAACGGAATTACATAGCGATTTGATTTGAGGGGACGACAGTCCCCTCTTTTTATATCAAAAAATTATGATTGAAAAAAGTAAAATAATCAGATTAACAGAAGATCACCTAAAAGGAACCGATAAGTATATTGTTGATTTACAGCTTAAATCGAACAATATTATCCAGCTTTTTATTGATGGTGATAGCTCTGTAAACATTAATGATTGTATTACTTTGAGCAGGTATTTAGAATCAAACTTAGATCGTGATTTCGAAGATTTTGAATTAAATGTTAGCTCGGCCGGACTCGATCAACCTTTTAAGGTTTTTAAACAATACCTTAAAAACCTGAATAAAGAGGTGAGTGTTTTACTACTGGATGGACGAAAACATGAAGGCACTTTAATCGATGCCAAGGAAGATGAGATTTCTATAGAAATTCCGGCCAACAAAAAAAAGAAAACTAAAAAACAAGAACTGCGGTTCTTAATTAATACAATAAAAGAAACGAAAAGTATAATTTCATTTAAGAAATAATTAAAAACAATGGAACACATAAACTTAGTCGAAACGTTCTCGGAATTTAAAGAATTTAAAAATATTGACCGGGAAACCATGATGCATATCATTGAAGAAATATTCAGGCATATGCTTATCAAACGTTTCGGTTCGGATGAAAACTTTGACATTATCGTAAATATCGATAAAGGTGATCTCGAAATTTGGCGTAATAGGGAGATTGTTGAAGACGATAATATTGAAGATGAAAATATGCAAATTGCTTTATCAGAAGCTGTAAAAATTGAGCCTGATTTTGAAGTCGGGGAAGAAGTTTCGGAAGAAATGAAGTTAGGTGATTTTGGACGTCGCGAAATTTTGACTATTCGCCAAAACCTAACCTCAAAAATTCAGGAATATGAAAAAGACAATATTTTCAAAAAATATAAAGAAAAAATTGGCGAAATCGTTACCGGTGAAGTTTACCAAGTATGGAAAAAAGAAATTTTGGTATTGGATGACGAATACATTGAATTGCTTTTGCCAAAATCTGAACAAATTCCTTCGGACTTTTACCGAAAAGGAGATTCAATTCGTGCAGTAGTCTCGAAAGTAGAGATGCGAAATAATAACCCTATCATTATTTTATCACGTACCTCTTCGGTATTTTTGGAGCGTCTTTTCGAGTCGGAAGTACCTGAAGTTTATGACGGATTAATCACCATCAAAAACATTGTAAGAGTACCTGGCGAAAGAGCAAAAATTGCAGTTGAGTCGTACGATGACCGTATTGACCCAGTGGGAGCTTGTGTAGGGATGAAAGGATCGCGCATACATGGAATTGTTAGAGAGCTAAAAAATGAAAATATTGATGTTATCAACTTTACATCAAACCCAAGCCTCTATATCACAAGGGCATTAAGTCCGGCAAAAATGACAACCATCAAAATTGATGATGAAAATAATCGCGCTGAAGTTTATATGAAACCCGATCAGGTTTCCTTAGCCATTGGCAAAGGTGGCTTTAACATCAAGCTTGCCGGGCGCTTAACCGGCTACGAAATTGATGTTTATCGCGACACAGATACTGACAACGAAGATGTCGACATTCAAGAATTCTCTGATGAAATCGATCAATGGATTATTGATGAATTAAAATCAATTGGTTGCGACACAGGGAAAAGTGTACTTGAGATTAGTATTAGTGATTTGGTTACACGTACTGATTTAGAGGAAGAAACAATCAATGAGGTGATTCGCATCCTTAAAGCGGAATTTGAATAAAAATAGTAAATTTACTGACAATAATAATTCAATATCAAGGGTAATTATCCCTACGAATACAGAGTATGGAAGAAAGTAATAAAACAACACGACTTAGTAAAGCAGCTAGAGAATTCAATATTGGTATTTCAACCATTGTTGAATTTTTATCAAAAAAAGGCTACAAAATTGAAGGCAAGCCCAATACTAAGCTTTCAGCCGAAATGTATGAAATTTTGGTGCAAGAATTCCAGTCTGAGAAAAAGGTTAAAGAAGTTTCTCAACAAATTGGATTGGAATACTCTCACCATGAGTCTATCTCCCTTGAGGACAAGAAAAAACCTATTCAAGGTGAAATTAGTGAGGAAGAAGAAGCTACTACTGATAGTTTGTTAATCAAAAATATTAATGAAGATTTAAAATCTGAACCGGAAGTTGAAGAACCAACTCCTGAGAAAGAAGTAGTAAAAGAAGTAATTGCTAAAGATGAGCCTAAAGAAATTGTTAAGGAAGATGTAGTACAAGAAGAAACTAAAGAAGCAGAAAAAGAAGAAGATACAACGAAAGACGGAGACCTTAAAGTTTTCGGAAAAATTGATTTAGATTCAATCAACACTAAAACAAAACCAGCTCGCAAATCAAAAGAAGAAAAAGCGAAAGCAGCAGCAGAAAAAGCGAAAGCACGAAAAGAATCCAAAGAAAAAACCAAAAAAGAAAAAACTGAGGAAAAACCGAAAAAAGTTGTTAAAGAAGAAGTAAAAGAAAGCCCTGAGCCGGAAACTCCAATTGAAAAACCTGAAGCTGTTAAAGAAAAAGAGAATAATTTTATTCCAACAAAAATTGACAAACTTTCTGGACCGAAAATTCTTGACAAGATAGTTTTACCTGAGAAAAAGAAAGTTAAGAAAAAACCTGTTGCATCTTCTAAAGAAGAAAAAATTGAGCCTAAGAAGAAAAGAAAGAGAATTAAAAAACATGAATCTGCAGGTGCTAAGACTAAGGATGGACAAGCCCAACAAAAAGGAAAAGCTCATCAAAAAGGGAAAGGATTTAGAGGACAACCGAAACCCGAGTTAACGCAGGAAGACATTCAAAAACAAATTAAAGATACGCTTGCCCGATTAAGCTCACCCGGAAAATCAAAGGCTTCAAAACATCGTCGTCAGAAAAGAGATGCGGTTAGCCAAAACATGCAGGATCAGATTGAAAAAGCTGAAGCTGAAAAAAGCACCATCAAAGTAACCGAATTCGTTACTGCTAATGAATTAGCAACCATGATGGATGTTCAGGTTAATGAAATTATTTCAACCTGTATGGCTCTCGGAATGTTTGTTTCAATTAACCAGCGTTTGGATGCTGAAACTCTTTCATTAGTTGCCGAAGAATTTGGCTACAAAGTTGAATTTGTTAGTGTAGATGTTCAGGAAGCCATTCTGGAATCGGAAATTGAAGATAGCCCTGAAGATTTAAGCGAACGCACGCCTATCGTCACAGTAATGGGGCACGTTGACCACGGTAAAACACTCTTACTTGATTATATTCGGAAAACGAATGTAATTGCCGGTGAAGCAGGTGGAATTACACAGCATATTGGTGCGCACGAAGTAACACTTGAAAACGGACAAAAAATTACTTTTTTGGATACTCCGGGTCACGAAGCATTTACAGCGATGCGGGCTCGTGGGGCACAAGTTACAGATATTGCAATTATTATTATTGCAGCTGACGATAATGTGATGCCGCAAACAAAAGAAGCCATTAACCATGCTCAAGCTGCTGGTGTACCAATGGTTTTTGCGATCAACAAAATTGATAAACCAACATCCAATCCTGATAAGATTAAAGAAGAACTTTCGCAAATGAATATTTTGGTTGAGGATTGGGGAGGTAAATTCCAATGCCAAGAAATATCGGCTAAAAAAGGAACAAATATTGACGCCCTACTTGACAAAATTTTATTGGAAGCAGAAATGCTTGAATTGAAAGGAAATCCAGACAAATTGGCTTCAGGTACTGTAATTGAATCATCCTTAGATAAAGGACGTGGTTATGTAGCTAAAATTCTCATTCAAAATGGAACCATTAAGATAGGAGACTATATACTTGCCGGTGCAACTTCTGGTAAAGTTAAAGCCATGTACAATGAGCGTAATCATTTAGTGAAAGAAGCCGGTCCTTCTGTTCCGGTTCTGCTACTTGGTTTAAATGGAGCTCCTCAGGCAGGCGATGGATTTAATGTATTGCGTGACGAACGCGAAGCAAAAGCCATTGCCAACAAACGTTTACAATTGCAACGTGAGCAGGGAATTCGAACACAAAAACACATTACGCTTGATGAAATTGGCCGTAGAATTGCTATTGGTGATTTCAAAGAATTAAATGTGATTGTTAAAGGTGATGTAGATGGTTCAGTAGAAGCACTGGCTGATTCTTTAATAAAATTAAGCACCGAAGAAATTCAAGTAAATGTGATTCATAAATCAGTGGGTGCAGTAACCGAATCTGATGTATTGTTAGCCTCAGCTTCAGATGCTGTTATTATAGGCTTCCAGGTACGTCCTTCGATTGGGGCTCGTAAACTTGCCGAAACCGAACAAATTGACATTCGCCTATATTCAATCATTTATCAAGCAATTGAAGAGTTGAAATCGGCTATTGAAGGCATGTTATCGCCAGATATTGAAGAAAAAATTGTTTGCAACATCGAAATACGCGAAGTATTTAAAATAACAAAAGTGGGAACCATTGCAGGATGTATGGTGCTTGATGGAAAAATTCACCGAAATACTACTGTAAGAGTAATTCGTGATGGCATTGTGGTTTATACCGGATTGCTAGGTTCATTGAAACGTTTTAAAGATGATGTAAAAGAAGTACAAAACGGTTACGAATGTGGATTGAATATTGAAAACTTTAATGATATTAAAGTAGGTGATATTATTGAAGGTTATGAACAAATAGAGGTTAAACGGAAACTATAGAACCTCACACTAAAAAATAAAAAAGCCCATCCCGAATATTCAGGATGGGCTTTTTCTTTTTTATTCAAAAATCTTATCTAAATAAAGTCTGCTTTCTATCAGGGCCTACTGAAACAACAGAAACAGGAACACCTGTTTTTTGCTCAACATATTTTACGTAATCAATCAATTCTGAGGGCGCATCTTTTATGTCACTCAATTGGTCAACAGGAATATTCCATCCTTTAAGTTCATCTAACCGAGGATCAATTTCT
>JAOZQX010000102.1 GCA_029931995.1 Bacteroidales bacterium | reverse complement strand
CGCAATGAATCCATGGGCGATAGTACGGTATCAATCATTCCCTCCCACGAAAAAATACTCATTGGAACCGGTACATCAAAAATCATTTGAATTGAATCATAAGGAACTTTTGCATTTCGCAATTTTCGATACCGCTCGGTACGCCGCATTGATCGCTCCATCAATTTTTCCACCTCGCTATCCATCGAGTCCGATTCGAAAACAAAAGGAGCATATGAATGACCTTTCCAGTGCTCATAAAAGGTTGGCTGTAAATCGAGAGATAAGTGTTCCTTTACAGCATCCTCAGCATGTTGCTGCAAACGCGAATCAATAGTCGTATAAATTTTTAATCCATCCTGATACAAATTGTACGGACTTCCATCTGCTTTAAAATTATTGGCACACCATACTTTCAATTTAGCCCTTAAAAATTCCCTAAAATAGCGAGCCTGTCCGCGAGTATGATCAAAAACTCCAAAACGCGACATATCAAGCGGTATTTTGCTTACCGAATCGTAGGTGTATTGATCGATAAATTCGTATTTCCGCATTTGACCAAGTACAATATTTCTGCGATTGAAAGACCTTTCGGGATTACGTACCGGACTATAAAATGTAGGTGCGTTCACAACTCCAACCATTAATGCAGCCTCCTCCAGTGTTAGCGAAGCCGGACTTGCATTAAAAAATGTTTTCGCTGCCGATTTTATTCCATACGATTGACTACCAAAAGCCACGGTATTGAAATACATGGCAATAATTTCCTGCTTTGTATAATTGCGTTCAAGTTTAATGGCGGTGATCCATTCTTTAAATTTCGCAAAAACCAAATCCAAAGTTGAAGGACTTCTTTTCCGAGGAAATAAATTTTTGGCCAACTGTTGAGTAATGGTACTACCTCCTCCACGAGTTGAACCCGTAGCAACTCCATAAGCTACACGAAATAACGCTCTTCCATCTACACCCGAATGTTTCTCGAAACGAACATCTTCGGCGGCAAGTAAAGCATTAATCAGGTTCGGTGAAAGTTCTCTGTAATTTACATTCGACCGATTCTCAATATAATAGGTTCCCAAAAGTTTTCCATCGGATGAAATAACTTCAGTTGCCAAACTATTTTTTGGATTTTCGAGCTCGGCAAAACTAGGCATCTCCCCAAATAATTCAAGTGAAATTCCTACAAATAGCAATACAACAAGCATCACTAAGGATGCAAAAAAAATCCAAAATCTACCAATGTAGTTTAATTTGATCGTTGGTAATTTTATTTTGATCATTACTTACCTTCTTTAATTATTTTGATCCCAACATCTTCGATTCCAATCAAGGCATCTTCACGCATGGCTTGTTCAATTTGCATTTTATAGATTCCCGATACCGGAAAATATAATTGTCTCCGAATTAAATGAGAGCTCTCTTTCAAACTTCCCATGCCTTTTCCGAGCCACTTTCCCCTTACATTCGCCAAAATACATTCAACCGTATCTCTGCTCGATTGTCCATCAGGAAATGTTGTATTGATGAAAAAATAAATATTGCTGTAACTATAATCGGTATTATTACGAATGTTGACAAAAAATGAATGCGGCGAAAGTGTGTCCTGTATTTCAAATTCAAAATCTACAGTTTGGGTGCTTTGCCAGAGATCTGCAATAGATCTGCTTTCGTTAATTACAAAGTTGGTTCCACAAGAGACCAATACAACCATAAGTGTCAAAAGCAAGGCTATGTATTTAATTCTCATTTGCATGAAATTATATCGAAGATAAAGTTATAATGAGTTTATGAATAATTTATTGCCTTCTCTTCTTTTTCTTTTTATCAAATCGGTTTAAATCATCTTGTCCAACCACATTTTCAAATTCTGTTTTTGGTTCAGTAACTGAAACCTCTGAAACAAAATTCTCCAACTCTTCCGGCAATTTTCCCCCTTGATTCATGTCAATAATTTGTTTTACTTTTTGAACGGTCAAGGACATCATGCTTGAAGATTCATTTTCATAAGCATACCACATCAACTTTTTGTAAACATCTGATTTTTGATGAATCGCATTTCCCTTTTTCGTCTTCAGAATAACTGTGCTGTCAGGAAAAGATTTTAAAGCATCAACATAGGCATCGCGCTCAAAATTTAAACAGCATTTTAGTTTTGAACACTGCCCCGTAAGTTTTTGCGGATTTAATGATAATTGCTGGGTACGTGCCGAATTAGTGGTAACCGAATTAAAACTGCACATCCAAGTGGCACAACAAAGTTCACGACCACACGAACCAATACCCCCCAAACGGGCTGCTTCCTGACGGACTCCTATTTGCCGCATCTCAATCCTGATCTTAAATTCTTCAGCTAATATTTTAATCAATTCTCTAAAATCAACCCGATCTTCAGCAGTATAATAAAAAACAGCTTTGGTTCCATCACCCTGATACTCCACATCATTCATTTTCATTCCCAACTTCAAATCACTAGTGATCTTCTTGGTTTTGTACATTGTATCGTCTTCGCGATCAACAGAAGCCACCCATTTTTCGATATCGGTAGTACGGGCACGGCGGTATAATTTTTTGATTTCTTCGGAACCAGGATCAATATTTTTGCGTTTCATCTGCAAACGAGCAGTTTCGCCGGTAAGTGAAACAATGCCAATATCGTGGCCCGGAGCCGCTTCAAGGGCAACAATATCTCCTACATGCACTTCAAAATCGCCTTGTAAACGAAAAAAATCTTTGCGGCTATTTTTAAATCGAACCTCAACGCAATCAAAGCGCTCCATTCCCGAGGGCAAATTTATATGCCCTAACCAATCATGATCAGAAAGTTTACAATAAATTTTATTATAAACATTTTCATTCTCGCCATTATCGCTTGGCTTGCACTGGCAGCCACGGGTTAAAAAGGCGTTATTATCTTTGGGTTTTATATTATCGTCACTCATTAATATTCAAATTTGAAAGCAAATTTACTAAAATTTACGTGCTAAGCCTTTTTCAACTTTAATAAGCGCATCGACTTCAAGGATAAATCAAGAAAAAGAATGGACGGATTAGCATTCCGCTCAATATGGAATAGCGCTTCGTTAAATTCTTTGTCGAATTGCTGAATATTGGCCGAATTTATAAATGGAGAAAACTTTTTAGTAAAATCCATTTCTTCATTTTCCAGTTTCACCAAATCATTTTGATGGAGATTTAACAAAATTGTATTTCGTGCTGTTCGCAAGGCATAGCTCAAAAAACTTTTTTGTTTTTCGCGGCCAATTTTTGAAATATCGCCCACAAAACTTACAAGCTTAACAACATCATTGGAAAAACACAATCGCATCCAATCACGGAATAAAACAAAATTTTGTTGTTCATCCTCATCCGATTCCAAGTTTTTTAATGCCAATTGGTAACTACCATCCGAAAGGTTTACGACTCTCCTTGCCTCTTCTTCTAAGCATTCTTTTTTTTGCATTAATGCAGAAACCAAAACCTCATCCTTGATCTTCGGAATTTTAACAATCTGAGTACGTGAGCGGATGGTTGGCAAAATCTTATCTTGATCCTCACTAATTAAAATAAAAAGAGTTTTCTCAGGCGGCTCTTCTAATATTTTTAAAATTTTAGGTGCTGCCGAATGAAATAATTTATCGACCATCCAAATAATCATCACCTTATATTCAGCTTCGTAGGATTTATACCCCAAAGTTGTAATGATAGAATTGCAATCATCTTTATTGATAATGGCTTGCTTATTTTCAATGCTGATGGCTTCGAACCACTGATTAAGTGTTATGTAAGCTGAATTGTTCAATAATAATTCACGCCAGGGCTCTACAAATTCAACACTTTTAGGCTTTTTGACTTCTTTGGTTGCCGCTACCGGATAAATAAAATGTAGGTCAGGATGAGCCAGTTTTTCAAACTTTATGCATGAGGGGCACTCACCACAAGAATCTTCATCGGTTCGGCCAGTGCAATTTACATATTGTGCATAAGCGATAGCCAATGCTAATTTTCCAACACCCGAAGCACCCAAAAACAATTGGGCATGACTTACCCGCTGGTCTTTAACAGTTTGCCTTAGTCTCTTTTTAACTTCTTCTTGTCCAATTATATCTTTAAAAAGCATAAGATTCCACCTTAATATTGCAATCAAATATAGCCAAAATATGGCTAATAAAAAATGAAAAAGCCCGCTGAATTTAGCGGGCTTTTTCATGAATTTTCACAAAACTATAATTTATTTCTGAATTACAATCTGTTCTTTAATAGTATTGTCTTTATACTTAAAATGCAGGTAATAAAAACCGTTGATTAAACTACTCGTATTTATTGTTATTAGCTTTTCATCCGATTTTTTATTAAACCTTATTTGTTGGTTTTTGTCATACAATTTAAGCTCATACTTTTCTGCTTTTTTTTCTTTTATTTCCCCAATAACTTCATCTGAAACCAGGATATTAACAAAGTCTTTGGCCGGGTTTGGGTAAATTTGTATCATTCTTGCAGGAGGATCTCCTCCACCACTACCATCTACAATATAAACTGTTTTTAAAGCATATGAAGAACCACAATTATTGCTTACATCAATTCTCACCCAAACTGTACCTTCCATCCCTTTACTTTCAATTTCCCAATATTTAGTGTTTATACCACTCGAGTGGGGAGTAGCTAATAAGGTTGGGATATTAAACCTCCAATCACCTTTCTTATTTGCCCAATAAACTCCGGTGCTATATAAATCAAGGGTTGTTGGTCCGCTTGTAATACTGGGAGTAGGGGGTGGACCAACCCAAACTTCATAGGGAGATAATGTAAAGCTTGTTCCACACCCACTTGAAAAACTAAAACCAATTTCTCCTTCTCCATCTGACTCTGGTGATATTGTGGCACTCAAACCTGTACTTGATCCACTAATACTTAGATTTGCATTTGTATTCCAAGAATAATTTCCTCCAAGACAAGGGTTCTGTGACAATGAGTAAACCTCATCATTATTACATAACAATGAAGATCCAGTTATCGAAAAATTTAGTTTATAATATTTCAAAACTGCAGATGGATATGGGCAATCATTCCATCTATGACGAGCCAAAACCTTATCTCCCCACTTTGATATGAACCACCCTGCTTGATACGTGGTTATTGCAGAATGGTCGGACAATGCATAAGAAACCTTTCCTGGATATGGCTCATAACCAACTTCTGTATAGCCTCCATCATTCCAATATATGTACTCATCAGTATTCCCAATATAATAACCAATCCATCGATTAGAACCACCATCTGAAACATGCCATGCATATCCATGGCAATTGAATTTCTTAGTAGTGCTATAACCCCCATTAGTGTTTATAATATCAATGTTAGGGTAAGCGTTTTCATAATAATTATCATTATAGCTTTTTAATGAGGCTGTAAGTGCATCTCCTATTACCCAGGCAACCACATTGCTGCATTTAGGAGTACAAACATCTGCTCTATAGTCTTGGCTATATGCAAAATTGAATATAATAGTTAGTGCGAATATTATAAATGTTGTTATTTGTTTCATATGTTAAATGTATTTATAAATTAATTTTTCTTCCGAAAGGCTATTATAGAAATCTATGTCACTAATAAAGACTGTATTCCCTGAACAATTATAGGGGGCATACTTATAATTCCTCAAGCCAAAGCTAATTACAATAATATCATTTCCTTCAAGCTCTTGAACCCATACATAGTCAATAAAATTTATATCACAGGGATTACGTCCATTAATAATTAATGTTTTTAGCCAATTCAATTCATTCAGGGGATCATCTACTTCACAGGCAATAATATTATTCATTGGTTCAAAATAAATATTATC
>JAOZQX010000101.1 GCA_029931995.1 Bacteroidales bacterium | reverse complement strand
TGTTGATTAGATAGCCTTATCAACCAATTTTGATAGTTCAGTTAAATTTATATTCCCTACAGCAACACCTTTAAGCTCACCCATAATCCAATCGGTTTCGTTTTTCTTATCAGGATTTTTAGCCGTTTCCTCAAATTTTTCTTTCAGGAATGGGATGTGAGAAAGTATGCTTTCTTTCGAAATTTTCTTGAAATTAATGATCTCCAATACCGAATCGAAATCCATTTTGGGATGCTCGTAAACATGAGGGATCATATTATATGCCAGTTGATAATCCAACTTGTTTTCTTTCAGATATCTGAATAAAGCATAAACGATTTTATAATTGAATTTATCCACAGGATTTACATGGCCTTCCACAAATTTTAATCGCTGCCCCATGAATGATCCAATAAATTTAGGATCAACACCCAGCTCATTAATTATGCGTTCGATCAGTGGAAATAAATTATTCTTAAAAATATAAGTGTAATTATCTTCGGCAATGCCCCATTCTTTTAATTGATGATAACGGTCAATAATATCGGACGGTAAATTCGATCCTAATTCTTCAATGTAATCGTTGGCCAAAGGAATAGGTGCTGAATCGGTATCAGGATACATACGATCGGCTCCCGGAAGTACACGCTCGAAAATGGTTGTTCCATCCTCAAATGATTTGCGAGTCTCATTCGGAATCTCTTCGAATGCCATTTGGCAACGCTCCTCAATAGTTTCTATAGCCGTTTTGATATCATCTTCCGGTCCCCAGAAAATAATCTGTGCATCGTTTTCTCCAGCACCCAATAACTCTTTTATTTCATTCCAATCATTATCAGAAACTACAGATTCGAAGGCCTCGCTATGCGTCATGTTTGGATGCTCGATACAGGCAATTACTTTTAAACGCTCAGCAAAATCATCGGCAAACATTTTACCCGGTTGGGTAAAATACGATAACATTCCCTTAAACTCAGGAAGATTAACCGCAATAATTTTATGCAGGTTTTTCTTCGCATCTTTGATTGGCCCATAGGTGAAATCATAGGAATGGAAACGTAAGGTTTCGTGTTTCATTTCCCATTTGCTTATATCAGCAATTCTATTTTTTAATTCATCTCTAACTTGCAATAAAGCCCACTGACGGAAACATTCGTTGTGGGTTAGTTTCGGAATCCAACGGGTATGGGCAACACCTTTAATCTCCACACGGGTTCCGCCTTTACAGCTCACATTCACATCCTGACGGCCTGCACCAATTCCGGTACGAACTTTTCCAGTGCTTCGGTTTAGGAAACGAATATAATCGCAAACCTCTTTTACTTCTTGGGGGTTTACCATATCGGGATAAGTCACCGTTTCAATCAATGGCATTCCCAAACGGTCGGTTTTATATACTCTTGTATGGCCAATATCCGAAATCTCGCGGCAAGAATCTTCTTCAATACTCAGCTGAATCAAACGAATTTTTTTATCCTTCATTTGCAATTCACCCTCAACCCCTAAAATTGCTGTACGCTGAAATCCGGTAGGAATACTTCCATCCAAATATTGTTTACGAGTAATATGAACCTCACCAACAATATTCAGTTTTGATAAAAGCGATATTTCAAGGGCTATTCCTAAAGCTTCTCTATCAATAGGAAATGGGGGCGTGTCATCCACCTCATAAGTACAAGTAGTTTCGTGCTTTAAGCGATATACAATTTCTTTACGGGTTCTGAATTCCATCAAAGCCGTTCCATCATACTCACCCAATTCACTTAGGGTTGGGCGCATATGGCGGATAACCTCAGCATCATAAACATCACTTTTATTGTACAATCCGGCAGGGCAATGACAAAAAAGTTTCTTCTTTGTTAATAGTTGCTGATGCACTTCTAATCCCGACATAAACCCAATTTCATCATAGGTTTTTTGAGTGGCTTTGTGCAAAGGAACATAAGCTACTTTTTTGCGACTCTCCTTATAATTTTTCTGCGGATTAAATGATTTTTTAGGGGCAGGTTTCTTATTTTTCTCTTGCTTAGCCATGTTCTGTCAAATCTGGATATTACAATTTTTTAAAGCCCCAAATGTAAGGATAATATCCAAAAATGTATTCATAAATTCGAATAATATCGACAATTTATTTGCTCAAAACCGGTTTTGTTTTATGTAAATAAATTTCTACACCATCGATTAAAAAATTGGTACATTTGTATTTTAAATCTAACAGCAGTATGCATCTAAGGTCGTCCATAATACTTGTATTCCTATTTGTTTTTTTCACACCTTTTTGTGGAAGTTCTAAGGAAAAAGCTGTGATTAAACTAGAGCAAGCCGATAAATTTATTGGGGAGAATATTAATGGAGTTACAATTAATTTTCTGAGCGGGAATGTAATTTTAATTCACGACAGCACCACTTTTTATTGTGACTCTGCTGAATTGAACAGACAACACAATACATTTAAAGCTTACGGACATATTTATACCTTGATGAGTGATTCGATTCAACTTCACGGCAATCGTTTAACTTATGATGGAAACACCCGGATTACACACGTTTTTGGAAATGTTAAATTGGTTGATGATAAAACTACTTTATATACCGATCATTTAATATATTTCAGACAAGGCAGGAAGGGGGTCTTTGATCAGGGAGGAAGAGTTGTTGATGGTGAAAACGAGTTGACCAGCCAGGTTGGAGAATATTATAGCGCCCTTAAGGATTTCTTTTTTAGGAAGGATGTTGTTGTTACTACTCCTGATTACTTAATAAAATCAGACACATTAAAATATAATTCTGAAACCGAATTTATCCAATTCAATGGTTATTCGACACTCAAAGGAGAAGCTGATTTTATGTTTGCCTATAAAGGCTGGTCAGACACCAAAAATAATATTACAAGCCTAAAAAAACATGCAACTGTTCAGCATAAACAGCAAATTATTTATGGCGATTCCGTTTTTTTTGATAAAGGAAGAGAATACGGCTATGCTACAAAAAACGCTGTTTTAATGGACACCGAAAAAGAAGTGGTTGTTGAAGGTCAAACCGTAGAATATGTTATGCAACAAGGGTTTGCCTATGTTACAGATAGCGCTTTTGCAACTTTAGTTGGCAAAAATGATTCCTTGTTTCTACACTCTGACACCCTTAAAATACTCTTTGATACAGCCGATAAAGCTGATTTATTATTGGCTTACAATAAATCAAAGTTTTACAGAAAAGATATGCAAGGAGCTTGCGATTCGTTGGTTTACGATTTGAATGATTCTATTATCTCAATGTACGATCAACCAATTTTATGGTCGGAAAAGAATCAATTAACCAGCGAGTTTATGAAAATATTTATGACCAATCAGACCATGGATTCGTTGGTTTTAAACAAATCTGCATTTATTGTATCTGTCGACAGCCTGCAAACAGACAACCAAATAAAAGGGCGAGATATTATTGCATATTTTAAAAATAATGAGATGTATAAAATCACGGTTAACGGAAATTCCGAAACAGTGTATTATATCAGAGAAGAAGAAACAAAAGAATTGGTGGGTGTCAATAAGGCACGATCTAGCAATATGGTGATATTACTTGAAGATCAACAAATTGTTAGCATTTTATACCTTAGTAAGCCAACAGCAGTTTTATATCCCGAATTAGATATTAGCTTAGAAGATCAAATATTAAAAGGGTTTCAATGGTTAGATAAAATGAGGCCAAAATCAAAAAAAGAAATCTTTAACAAGCTTTAGAAAATTGTTAAACGAACGTATTTTTTCGGATGCTTTTTAATATCCTCCAGTAATTTATTCAAATCAGCCATCGATTTTTCAATATGAAAATAAAGTGAGTCATTATGAACCAAGGCTCCGATAGAACCCTCCCCTCTATTAATTTTTTCCATAATTAAAGCTAATTCTCCAATTGCTTTATTGGCATTTATAAAAGTTGTTGCCATATCAGCTTTTACCAGCGAATCCGAAATATTCGAAAAATTTGTAATAATATTCGATATATCATCTTTATTTTCATCGAGCTTAGTGGTGATGGACTCCATATTGGCAATGATATGCGACAAACGATTTGATTCGGTTCTCACCATTGTGTCCATTTTCATGGTAGTATGTTGTAATGCGTAGAATGTTTTTTCAATACTTGCAAAGCTATTGGTAAGATTTTCGCGGGCACTTTCATTGAAAATTGTAGTTACGATAGTTGCAGCTGAGTCTATTGAACCTAATAAATCTTCCGCTTTTTTTCTTAATGGTTGAACCTGACGATTTACCTCTTCTTTCAGAGAGGCCTCCGAATCCGACATCAAAGTGTCGCCCGAAATAACCATTTCCTTTGAATTGCCCAAAACAATAGCCACTTCTTTCGAGCCCATTAAATCTGAGCTAAAAATTCGAGCAATCGAATTTTTAGGGATGGGGAAATTTGAATTCACCGAAAGCACGACCACAACATGCCCCGAAAAATTTTCCTCAAAATATACATCCTTTACCTGACCAACTTCCAAACCATTAATTGAAACCACATTGGATGAGTTTAAGCCACTTACATTTTCGTAAATTGCATAAAAAACCCGCTCTGATTTGAAAACATTCTTCCCTTTTAAAAAATTATAACCCCAAAATAATAAGGCTAATCCAAGAATGAATAAGGTACCGACTTTTAGTTCACGTGATAATTTCACACCTAAAGTTTTTTAATAACAAATGTAATTATTTTTTCAGCAATTTCTGTGCGTGTTCAACAGAAATCCTTTCCCCGTTTAAAAAAGAAACGACAAAAGCATCTTTAAATTTCCTTTCCCGCATCATATTTTTTAATTCAATGGCATTTTTTATATTTTTTTCTTCACCAATGCAGTATTTATTTAAACCATTGTGTTCATAAACAAAAATCTTTCCCAAATCCTTATATTTTCTATAATCTTTTATATCTCTTGAGGATGAAGCAATTTGAACCCTGAAAACAATATTTTGGATTTCCTTGTTTTCGGAAGTGGCCAAAGCAACTGAAGAAAGGGGCTGTATGTTTTTTTCATTCTCTAGTTTATATTCTTTAAAAGCCCTATAAATGGCCGAAGCAATATAAACCTGTCCGTTTTTTGAAAGTAAATATTTTTCGTCTTTTGAATTACTTAAATAACCGGTTTCAACCAAAATACCTGGCATGGTAGTTTGATACAAAACCATGAAACCCGCCTGATAAACTCCTCGATCACGCAATCCAACTCTTTCTTTAAACTGTTTCTGAACCCTGGCTGCAACATCTAAACTTTGGTCTAAATTTGCATGTTGATATAAGCTGAAAATAATATAAGCTTCAGGAGAACTGGGATTAAATCCTTCATAATGCTCCATATAATCTTCTTCATGTAAAATACTTGCATTTTCTTTTTGGGCAACTTCAAGGTTTGCCTGACTTTTATGCAAACCCATTACATAAGTTTCAGTTCCATAAACTCTCGAAGAAAGGTTGGCATTGCAATGAATTGATATAAATAAGTCGGCTTTTGCATCATTGGCTATCTTAGCTCGCTTATGTAAAGGGATAAAACGATCGGTTTTTCGCGTATAAATTACCTTGACATCAGGAAAGTTTCTCTCAATATAAGACCCTGTTTTCAAGGCTATTGACAAAGCAATGTGCTTTTCTTTCGAGTTTTTTCCCGAAGCGCCGGGATCCTTACCCCCATGGCCTGCATCTATAACAACCGTTTTTATATAACCGGTTGTTTGACTTAAACTTATCAACGGACAAATAATCAGGATAACAAAAAGAAATATACTTCGTTTCACTTTTATATTTTATTTAATGATTTTTATATTTTATTTAATAGATTTGATAACTAA
>JAOZQX010000100.1 GCA_029931995.1 Bacteroidales bacterium | reverse complement strand
AAGAGAAGTGATATAGTTATAATCATTGTCCAATTATCCATTTGACTTAATTTTTCAAGAACTTTTTCGCTATTAGAACCTAAAATCATCCCTAAAAAAGCGCCAAAGATTACTGAGAATGGTAGAAGAATATAGCGGGCAAACTTACTTTTATTAAACTTAACATACTTTTCCAATATTTTAATCCAACGAATTATGGCAGGTTTTAATTGATCTTGCACAATCGTTATACTATTTAGCTTTCGGTATTTATTCCAAACAAACAATGCTAGACTGGCAAAGAATAACACAAATAATGAGATTGCAATTATCTGATTATTATTATTAATATTTGGCCACACATAAACAAAGGCAAAGATTAAAACCAATGCTGAAAAAATAAGCTCAAATTGGAAGCTGCGCTTAACCTTAGTCATTAGCGATTTTGTTTTGCTTTTAATCTTAAGCTTAGCCGCAATTTCTTCCTGGCTTAACTTACTTGTAGATTCCGCAAAAGAATCCTTCCATATATTTTTAAAATCATTAACTTCCATAGCCCAGTGCATTTAAAAATGTTTGCAACTTCTTCTTTATTCTCACAATTTTAACTCCCACATTTGAAACCGATATTCCAGCTATTTCTGATATTTCTTCATAGCTATAATCATCCATATATAACATTATGATGGCCTTTTCGGCTTTATTTAATTTGCTTATTGCCCGATGCAAAAGCCTTATTCTATCTTCACGATCACCGTCATCTTCACTCAAAGAAACATCAAATTTAAACTCCGGGGTAAGTTCTTCGTTTTTAAGTTTTTTATCTTTTCTGATCCTTGCAATGGCTGTATTTAAAGCAACTCTATACATCCATGTTGAGAATTTTGATTTCCTCTTAAACGATGGAAATGCATTCCATAGCTGAATCAAAATATCCTGAAAGAGATCTTCCTGATCTGTTTCGTTATCACAATACATTTTAGAAACCTTGAAAATAATCCCCTGATTTTTTTCAATGAGTTTTACAAAACTGTCTCTTAATTCCCGATCTTTCAATTGAGTTCTTTTTTAATCAATAAGTAGCCTGGCTTTTAAAATCCTTACAATTTAAGTAAAATATTTCCAAAACTGAGATGTATCAAATTTCTGATGATTTATTTATTTCGTTTATGTTGTATTTGGAAGTATCAGCACTGGGCGATAAAATATATCTGCATTTTCTTGACATTATTCATGCTTTGATTGATATTTGTCAATGAGCGGGTTAAGAAATATGACTAATTTGCCTCTGATATTTTTATTTATAGGCAGTAAAGGTGAATATTAAACCCTTTTTCAAAAAAACTAAATCATTGAAATACAACTTAGATTACCTATAAATACTAGCATTTACAAATTATGGCACAGTTTATTAATACCACATTTTGCACCAATTGCAATCACCAATCAAGTATGTTTAAACTCCTCACCAAGGAAGAATTGGAGAGATTGAACAAACGTCTTCATGAGGTTCGGTTTAATCCCGGTGAAATAATTTTTAAGGAGGGTGGTGTGCTTACTCATTTTGGTTGTATTACCTCGGGTATAGTTAAAGTATATACCGAGGGTTTTAATAAGAGAAATTTTATATTCCATTTATTAAAACCAACATCTCTTATTGGTGGCCCCGGATTTATGGATGATAACAGGCTTCATTATTCGGTGGCTGCACTAACAAGTGTTACAGCCTGTTTTATTGAGATTGATGCAATGGCTGAGGTTATCAAAACAAATAATCGATTTGCCACCGAAATGTTTAAAATGATAAGTCGACAGGCAAGTGTTTATATGGACAAACTTGTTAGCCTTACCCAAAAACAAATGCATGGGCGGATTGCAGACACTCTTTTATATTTATCTGCTTTTGTTTATGAATCGAATGAATTTACTGCTGATGTTTCCCGTCAAGAAATAGCCGACCTGTCAGCCATGTCAAAAGAAAGTTCAATTCGTATTTTAAAAGAATTTAAGGATGCTAATTACATAAGTTGCAACGGAAATGATTTTGTAATTAAAGATTTAAAGGCATTAAAAAAAGTGAGTCAAACCGGATAAAATCCATTCTTCTTATTTCCTACCTTTGTAACAACAAAGACTTTCTATAAATGCAGAAAAAAAGCATTTTTAATTCCGCTTTTATATCCCGTGAAATATTTATCGGTGATTTGGCTTTGGGTTGCCAAAACCCAATCCGGGTTCAATCCATGACCTCAAGCAATACCAATGATATTTCTGCAACTGTAAGTCAAAGTATTAAATTGGTTAATGCTGGGTGTGAGCTAATACGAATTACCATCCCGGGACTAAAAGAGGTTGATTCACTTAAAATCATTCAAAAAAAACTTCGCAAACAAGGAGTTAGTATTCCGCTCATTGCCGATGTTCACTATAATCCGAAAGTTGCTGAAGAAGCAGCGCGTTTTGCAGAAAAGGTTAGAATTAATCCGGGAAACTATATTGACAAAAATTCATCTGCAAAAATTCATTTTTCAGATGAGGAATATAAATTAGAGCTGGAAAAAATATCGGATAAATTATTGCCTCTTTTAAAAATTTGCCAAGCCAATGGAACGGCTATTCGAATTGGAACAAATCATGGTTCGCTGTCTCAACGAATTACTTCGAAGTATGGCGACACACCTTTGGGAATGGTTGAGTCGGCAATGGAATTCATAAGAATCTGCGAAAGCTTCCAATTCCAGAATATTGTACTTTCAATGAAGTCCAGCAATTTAAAAGTAATGGTTCAGGCTTATCGTTTACTGGTAAACCAGATGCTGGAAACGGGCATGAATTACTCTTTACACCTGGGTGTAACTGAAGCTGGAAATGGTATTGAAGGGCGTATTAAATCTGCTGCCGGAATTGGAACTTTACTGGAAGAAGGGATTGGAGATACAATTCGGGTTTCGCTAACCGAAGACCCAGAAAATGAAATTCCGGTTGCACAATCCATTCTTAAAAAATACAATCCACAACGAAAAATTGAGCACAAAACAATCCCCTTCTTTTCAAACATTAATCCGTTTAAATTCAACAAGAGAGAAACAAAAATGCTTGGGAATGTCGGAGGAGAAAATGTTCCGGTAATTATTGGGGATCAAAATTCAGGGGCAGATTTTCCATCAGATGAAATTGATAAACGCGTTTTAATTTTTTCTTCAACACAAGAAAAGGGCCTTAAAAAAACCAAAGAAAAATTCAACACGATTATTGAAAAAGGTAATAAAACCCCCGTCATTCTTAAACAAATTTATACCGATCTATCAGACGACGATTTCATCATTCGTTCGGCCATTGATTTTGGCTCCTTACAAATTGACGGATTAGGCGATGGAGTTTGGATTGAAAATGATTCTTATAAAAGAAATCTAACAAAGCTGTCTCAACAAATTTTACAAGCCTGCGGAACACGAATTACCTCTACAGAATTTATTGCCTGTCCCTCTTGCGGAAGAACTCAATACAATATTCAGGAAGCATTTGAAAAAGTGAAAAATGCTACTCACCATTTGGTTGGATTAAAAATTGCCGTTATGGGATGCGTGGTTAATGGCCCCGGCGAAATGGCCGATGCACATTATGGTTATGTTGGGGCTGGCAAAGGAAAGGTAAATTTGTATAAATCTCGAGATTTGGTTAAAAAAGCCATTCCCGAAAAACATGCGATTGAAGAATTGATCGAGCTTATAAAGCTAAATGGCGATTGGGTTAATCCAAAATAAAGCTGTGATTTAAAATGTTTTGTTGGTAATCAAGCAAACGCTTTTGGGAATTATTGCAAACTCAATCGGCGAGTGTCCCAAAGATTCGCCATCTGCTTCCAAAAAAACGGAATGTTTTGGACGAGATACTATTTCAATTTTTTTACCTGTAAACATTTCCACCTCCGGAATTTTAACAAAAGAACCATCATATAAATTTTTGATGTTGGTGATAACCTTAAACTTTGAAGCTTTTTTAATGAGTGTAATATCAAATTCACCATTATCAGGAACGGCATTCGGCAATTGCATCATTCCTCCGCCATTGTATTTACAAATACCTACACTTATACTGAAAACTTTCCCGTTATATTTTTGCTCTCCATCAATCGCAACCATCATATGATTGAATTTATACTGAATTAGTCCAAGAAAGAGGTTTATTAAATAGGCAAATGCACCACCTTTGCCCTTTTCTTTCATGGTATTGGTTTTTTGAGCAACCAAAGCGTCGTAGCCCATCCCGGCCATATTCACAAAATAACGGGTGTGGAGAGTGTGGTTTTTATAAGTAATTCTTCCTGCATCCTGAATAAATGATTTATCATTTTTTAAAATTTGAATCGCTTCTTCATAATTATTGGAAATCCCATACATTCGCCCCCAATCATTACCTGTTCCTACCGGAATCATTCCAATTCTTATTTCATTCGTAGGAATTTCATCTTGAAGAAAAACACCATTAATTACTTCATTCATCGTACCATCACCACCTACTACAATTATTTTCCGATAGCCATTTAGTACAGCTTCTTGGCTAAGTTTAATAGCATGATTTTTATGCTCGGTAAAAATATTATCAAACACAATACCGTTTTGAACTAATAATTTAGTAATCGGCTCCCAATCTTTTTCTCCTTTCCGGCTTCCCGAATTTGGATTTACAATTACTAAACATCTGTCTTCTTTTGAATTTTCCAAAATTTCATTATTTATTTAGTGCTGAATCTTATTTTTTCCAAAATGCCGGAGCAAAAATAATCAGAACAGTAAATAATTCAAGCCGTCCCAATAACATTAAAAACGATAAGAACCATTTGCCAACATCTGGAATAGCTGCATAATTTCCAGTAGGTCCAACTATTCCAAGACCAGGTCCAATATTTCCCAAACTGGCAGCAGTTGAGCCAATTGCCGATTCAAAATCAAGACCTATGATTGACATAACAAATGTTCCGAAAGCAAAAATCATCATATAAATAAGGAAGAATGCCATGATCTTAGAAATGATTTCTCTGGGAACTGATTTTCGATTAAACTTAACCGGAATTACTGCTTGTGGATGAATTAACCTTTTTAATTCCAAGCCGCTGTTTTTAATTAACAATAGCTGGCGAATAATTTTCATACCACCACCCGTTGAACCAGCGCTTCCCCCGACAAACATCAGTAAGAAAATAAATAACCACAGCATACCTGGCCAAAGCAAATAATCGGAAGTTACATAGCCCGTTGTCGTTACAATCGAAACAACCTGAAAAAGGCTGTCTCTAAAAATTTGTTCAACATTTGTAATCGAAATTATTATTATCGAGCTTGAAATAATTAGTGTAACAAAAAATAAAATTCCCACATAATACCTAAATTCTTCGTTTTTCCAGATACTACCAAATTTACCCATTAAGGCATAGTAATGAAGCGTAAAATTGGTTCCGGCCAAAACCATAAAAACAATAATCACGTATTGGATATAGGGAGAAAATCCAGCTATGCTATCGTTTTGTGTTGAAAATCCTCCTGTAGCCATTGTACCAAAAGCATGGCATAGCGCATTGAAAAGATTCATGCCACCAAACATCAACATGATGGCTTCGGCAAAAGTTAATAATACATAAATTCCCCAAAGACGTTTTGCTGTTTGAGTAATGCGTGGGTGTAATTTATCGGGTGCAGGGCCTGGCATTTCGGCCACAAATAACTGCATTCCTCCAATCCCCAAAACAGGCAATATGGCCACCGAAAGTACAATAATCCCCATACCTCCAATCCAATGTGTTAAGCTACGCCAAAATAAAATTTCTTTTGGAACTGATTCAATATCAGTTAATATTGAGGT
>JAOZQX010000099.1 GCA_029931995.1 Bacteroidales bacterium | reverse complement strand
GCTACGAATCTTTACACACAACTGTAAAAGGTTTTGGTGATCATTGGATTGAAGTTCAGATACGAACTCAGCGAATGGATGATGAGGCTGAACGTGGAAATGCTTCTCACTGGAGGTATAAAGGTTTTGGAAGTAAAAAAGATACCGAAAGCTGGCTTAATCAGGTTCGAGATATTTTGGAGAACCCTGAGCAGCTACATTTCGACGAAGCTTTTGACTCGAATAAAATTAAAAAAGCGAATAAAATATTTGTATTTACACCCAATGGAGATGTTAAGCAATTGCCTATTGGATCTACTGTTTTAGATTTTGCTTACGAAATTCATACTGATGTTGGTTCAAAATGCAAGGGTGCGAAAGTAAATAACAAAAATGTACCTATTCGATATGAACTAAAGAATGGCGATAAAGTTGAGATAATTACAGCAAAAAATCAAAAACCAAAATTGGATTGGTTGAATTTTGTGATTAGTAATAAAGCAAAAGGTCGCATTAAGCGTTCTATGCTTGAGGCAAAATATAAAGAAGCAGAGGTAGGAAATGATATTTTACGACGAAAATTTAAAAATTGGAAAATTCCATTTAAGGATGAAACCATTGATCGAATTATAAAACATTATAAATTCAAATCATCAGTGGATTTATACTATTCGATTGCGACTGAGAAGCTTGACCCTCTTGAAATTCGTAACATATTTAAGGATAATGGTGAAGAAAAACTAGTAAAAAAGGCTGAAGAAACTGTAGTTGAAGCCTCAAAAACTACTGAGAAATCTCCTGAAGATTTTTTGATGATCAATGATAAGTTAAAAGATATTACTTATTCGTTGGCTAAATGTTGTAATCCAATTTCCGGAGATTCCGTTTTTGGATTTGTTACGGTAGGCAAGGGTATTACCATTCATCGTACAAATTGCCCGAATGCTTCACAAATGCTTTCAAAATATCAATACAGAATTATTGAAGTTAAGTGGCAGGATGCAGCTGGCGAACTTGCATCATACATCGCTAAGATCAAGGTTATTGGTAAGGACTCGATGGGGATTATAGGTGATTTAACAAACCTAATTTCCAAAGATTTAAAAGTGAATATGTTGTCCTTATCTGTTGATGCGAAAAAGAATCAAATTTTTGAAGCAAAGATTAAAGTTCAGGTAAAGGATACTACACATTTGGATGAGCTAATCCATAAAATGCAAAAAATTAAGGGTGTGGAAAAAGTTAGCCGTGAGGTAAATGCAAAATAATTCTATTCCTCTGGACAGCTTAATTTGAACCCACTTCCGTGGATATTCATTATTTTAATTCGCTTATCATCACTAAAATATTTCCGCAATTTACTTATATAAACATCCATGCTTCGGGTTGTAAAATAATTTGGGTCGCCCCAAACTTTTTGCAAGGCCTTTTCACGTGAAAGTATATTGTTTTTATGTAGATAGAGTAATTTCAATAGTTCCGCTTCTTTTGGTGAAAGTTTATCCTTTTTATCTCCAATAATTATCGTTCTTAATGGATAATCGAAAAGATAGTTCCCGATCTGACAATTCTTACCGGATTCTTCTTTTAAGTCGGATTGCGCATTACGCTTCAAAATGGCATTGATCTTGCAAAGCAAAACCTCACTATCGAAAGGTTTGGTAATATAGTCATCAGCACCAATGCTAAAACCTTCTAATATATCTGCTTTAAGAGTTTTTGCAGTTAAAAAGATCATGGGTATGTGAGCATCTTTACTTCTAATATTTCTACCAATCTCGAAGCCGTCAATATTTGGAAGCATTACATCAAGGATGCACAAATCATAAGTATTTACTATAAATTTATTTAAAGCCAATGCTCCATCATTAATCCAATCAACTTCATAATCATGAATTTCGAGGTATGCTTTTAATACAGCTCCAAAATTTGGATCGTCCTCAACTAAAAATAATTTCTTCTTATCCATTTTCTTGTATTTTAAAAGGTAAGAAAATTGTGAATTTACTTCCAGTATCTGTTTCACTTTCAACATCAATGCTTCCGTTAAAAGATTGGATAATAGCTTTTACATAGCTTAATCCAAGTCCGAAACCTTTGATATTGTGAATATTACCTGTAGGTACTCGATAAAATTTATCAAATATTTTATTCAAAGTATCTTTACTCATCCCTTCACCCGTGTCTTCCACTCTAATTAATATTCCTTTGTCGTTATTTTCTGTTATAACTTTAATGTTTGGTTTGTCGGGAGAATATTTATTGGCATTTTCCAATAAATTCTGCATTACATTTATGAAATGATTTTTGTCCACTTCAAAATGTGTGTTTTTAGCAAATAATTGAGCTTCTAATTCACCGTTTCGTTTTTCAACATGCAGTCGGATATTCTTTATTGCTAATTCAATTAAGGGGTGGATATCATAATAATCCTGATTTAACTCCAAGTCTTTTTTGTCTATCAACGACATTTGTAAAACATTCTCAACCTGAGAGTTCATCCTATGGTTTTCTTCTTTAATGATGTTTGTATAGTAGCGAATTTGCTCCGCTTTTTTAATAACAGCAGGACTGTTTATCGAATCAACAGCCAAAGAAATAGTAGCAATAGGGGTTTTAAACTCATGAGTCATATTATTTATAAAATCCGACTTTATTTCCGATACTTTTTTTTGCTTGAGAATAATACGTATTGTTATTGTAAATGTGATTAAAATAATTAATGTAAATAGGACTGAACCCGACAGAAGAAGATAAACGGATTGAAATAGATGTCGGGCTTTATCAGGAAATAATAATAGTAAAAAATTATCTCTGTACTGAAAATCTTTGGGGAATAAATTTGCCTTGTATTTGGTGTTTGATTCAGATTCTGGAAATCCTATTGTCTTCGTTTTAAAAATAGAATCACTGCTTAAATCAATAATTGCAAATTCACAAATCTCCGGAAGATTATAATGCAAAAGTTCTTTTTTAATAATCGGGTTTATATGGTCAATATCTAAACGCTCAAGTATTTTATTGTCGGAAAAAGTAAATTCAACTGCGAGCTGTTCGAGTGTGTTTGTCATGGTTTTCATCCGATGCCTTAATATCTCCTGAGTTTTTAAGTTTTCAACAAGTTGTAAAGTGTCATTTTTACCATCAATTGCTATCTCAATAAATCCTGAAGTTTGGGCAGCGTTTTTTAAGCGTGTAGTATTTATTATCTCTTGTTTTATTGATTTTGAATTAATGGCGTGTTTCTGAATTAGTAAGCTTTTTTTTAATGCGGGTTGGTCAGTCGGACTTAAATCCATGATTTCTGAGAAAATAGAGTCGGGTAAATCGAAACTGTAAATAAGTGTTGACTCAGATCCGCTACTATAATCGTAAAATATAGAATCCGGTTTTGCGAATTTATTGGTAATAAATTCCACAGCATGTAGCCGATCCAATTTTTCAACTATAGAACCCATGGCACTATGAACGGCATTGTCGAATTGTTTTTCTTTTACCTCAATAGCATTCATAATCCAAAAATATTGAACCAAAATAATACCGATAAGCGAAATGCTCATTAGTCCGATAATTAGTTTGATTTGAAGCCTATTCATGATACAAAAATATTAAATAAAAAATTGATAGAAACAAATTTAACTTTTCTTTAACCTTCTTTAACCAAGCTTTAACGCTTGTTGCTACACTTCTGACTTAGTTTTGCTAAGTGAAATGTAAAATTTATAATTATGAAAAAAGAAAAAATGATTACAATATTAAGTGCCTTATTGTTCGTAACCTTAACGACATTAACAGTTGCACAAGAAAAAACTAAACCTGAGAAAAAAATTAAAATTAGAACAATATCTGTTGTTAATGGTGAAGATATTAAATGGGATACAACATTTAAAATGGATGAAGATCAAGATCAAGATATTGATATTGATGCAATGCTGAAGAAGCGTTTTCCTGAATTGGATTCTGTTAAAAGTAAGAATATTTACCTTCATTTAAACAGCAGTTCTGAAAAATTGAAAGGGTTGCAAATAGAGAATCTTGGGAAGATGTATGAATATACAGCCTCAATCTGTGGAAACGACCACGAAAAATTGATTAATGTTGTTATTGATGATTTGGATTCTTTGCATTCAATTCATAAAATCTGTGACAACTTAATTATGACTGATGATTTAGAAAAAGATTTTCACTTTTTGCACAAGGACTTGGATAATCTAAAATATGAAATTCATACAATGATTGATGATGGTTTAAAGCACAAAATTAATGTGAAAGTCCTTAACAATATTAAAGAACATGTAGGAGATTTGGCCTATGTTTTTCATCATGGTGAGGATTTTGATTTTGAGGATTTTGATTTTCATAAAATGAAAGATTTTTATATAGGACTTATTGCTAGCGATGAACTAAATGAAGATGATCTTAAAATATTGAAAAAATCTGGTATCAAAATCAATGATGATAAATTAGATTTAAGCAATGTGTATTTATACAGTGGCGATGATGATCTCTTTGATTTAAAGTTTAGGTTAAAGACAAAAGGTAAGACTGTTATTAAAATCGTAGATGAAAAAGGAGAAGAAATTTTCTCAGATAAGGTTCAATATTTTCCAGGAACTTACGATAAGCAAACAAAAATTAATATGAATAAAAAAGGCCTTTATTATATTTATATTGAGCAAAATGGGCAAACCTATGCTGTTAAGCTGAAGCTTGATTAATGATAAATATCAGCCCATAAAAAGAAAGGAGTCATTTAAATGGCTCCTTTCTTTATAAAGAATATTTTTATAGTTTGAATATATTACTTCCAAATATAGTGGATGTCTAATCGGTGTGTTTTACCACTAATGACTACTATTGCAGTTGCTCCAGCTTTTCCTGACTTATATCTTTGAAAACCAGAAAACTTTACAGAAGTATCAGTAATAATTTTTTTTGTTGTTTCTCTAGATATATAACCAACCCCACCTAATAAATACCGAAATTCGATCATGCAATTTTTTATGTAAAATTATATAATTTTCTAATTAAAATTTTAATTTGTTTAATGCTTTTTTGGTGTGTTTTAGCATCTCTTCTGTAATGTCTAAATGCGTAACCATTCGTATATGTTGCGCCCCAAAACTTATGGCTTTTACATCATGTTTTTCCAGTTCATCTAAAAATATTTCATTTGTAACTTTATCAATTAATTTGAAAATAATAATATTGGTTTCCGGCTCAAATACCTCGCTTACAAAATTACACTTCTTGAGGGTTTCAGCTATGTCTTTAGCTTTTTTATGATCTTCATCTAAACGCTCAATATTATTATCTAAGGCAAAAATACAGGCCGCTGCTAAAAATCCGGATTGTCGCATTGCTCCGCCAAATACTTTACGAACCCGACGAGCTTCATTAATAAAATATTGGGTTCCTAAAAGAACACTTCCAACAGGGGCACCCAATCCTTTCGAAAAACAAATTGAAATTGAATCGAATACTTCTCCATATTGTTTTGGCGTTTCACTACTTACTCTTAATGCGTTAAAAAGTCTTGCGCCATCTAAGTGGAGTTTTAGCTTGTTTTCTGTACAGGCTTGCTTAATTTTTAAAATTTCATCGAAATCATAACAACTGCCACCTCCTTTGTTTGAGCTATTTTCAAGAGAAACCAAACTGGTTCTTGGGTGGTGTATGTTTTTTGGATTGACGTTTTTGTAAACATCTTTAGCCGTAATTCGTCCCCTATCTCCATGAATAAGTCGAACAGATGTCATGGAATTATAGGATATTCCACCACCCTCAAATCTGTAAATATGCGAATCAACATCACATATTAGTTCGTCTCCCGGCTGGGTGTGAACTCGTATTCCAATTTGGTTGGTTTGAGTACCTGG
>JAOZQX010000098.1 GCA_029931995.1 Bacteroidales bacterium | reverse complement strand
TCAAAAGTTGTACTTCCTGCTGCAGAACTTACATCACGGTTAGCAGGAGTAACTGTTAGGGTTTTGCCAACCTGAGTTACTGTTACTTCTTTTGAGCTCACTCCTGTACCAGCTACAGTAATTGTAGCCACTCTTGAACCTGCTGTTGTATTTTCAGAAAAAGTTGCTGTTAGGCTTGCATTGTTACTTCCACTTAATGGAGAAACTGTTAACCAATCGGCATTATCGCCTACAGTCCAATCTGTATTTGAGGTAATTTCAAAAGTAGTATTTCCTGCTTCAGAACTCACATCCCTGTTGCTTGGAGAAACAGATAGAGTTTTGCTGGATGATGATGATCTATATGCGGCAACAACGGATTTAGTACTTCTTAAAGTTCTAGCATTATCACCATCAGTTGCATCTCCAGTTACTGCTCCTTGATAATAAATACTCGGATCTGAGAAATGTGCTACTCTGGTATGATTAATTCCATCATTAAAATCACTTCCGCTTTCATAAGTCATTAACGAACAATATTTCACATCGCCTGTACTTGTCCACCTCCAACCTGCCGAATAACTGTAAAGACCGGGGCCTGGTTGAACAAGTTGTGATTTATGATGAGCACATCCCATATTATGTCCAATTTCATGAATTGTAGTATAAGTATAACTTGCCTGTTGAACTCTTGTTAAAGAAAATCCATAATCAGGACTACCCAAAGACGAACCTAGTAACCAAGCTAATCCTCCGGTATCTTCAGTCAACTCCAATAATACAACTAGATCAGCTGCATAGATATCCCTTAAGCTATGAACATTATCCATAACGCCATCAGCGTCATATGTTAAGTTGTTCAGGTCCGTATCGCTATCTATTTCAGTATATGTTACTTGTTCAGAATGAACGAGCGATAGAGTAATCAATGTGTTACTATTATTAAGAGCCAATTGAGCCTTTCCTATTAACGAGCTTATGGTATTGTTAATACTACCTTCATTTGAACTCGCCCAAGCAGCAGCAGCTGGTGTATATACAATCATTAGTGTTATAGTCTCAGGTGTGTCAGACGTAATTTTGTCAGCTTTAACTGGTTCATCAGTAACATCGGCATCCGAGGCAAGTAATGTAGATTTTGAAGAATCCCATAACTCAACAGTAAAATCTAGATTGGTATTTCCTGAAACATAAGCTGCAAAGTTTGTCTCATCAAATGAAAAATAACGATAATCTGTTGTAGTACCTGTAATCGAGTATGTATTTGAGGACCACCATGTCTGGCCAGTAGTATTGCAAATTATTTTATAAAAAACTGTTGAAGGGCCTGGACTTGCATCTCCATCTACTCCTATCTGAAAGTCAAAAGTTTCAAAATATCCATCACTATCTGCATCAGCACCTCCAACAAAATTGTTTATTATTCCATAAATATCATAGGTTGTTGAGGTAGCAACATAATCAGCTTTAACTGGTTCATTAGTTAAACTTTCATCCGAGGCAAGCAAAGTTGATTTTGATGAATCCCATAACTCTACAGTGAAATCTATATCTGTATTTCCTGAAACATAGGCTGCAAAGGTTGTCTCATCAAAAGCAAAATAACGATAATCCGTTTCAGTACCTGTAATCGAATATGAGCTCGAAGACCACCAGGCCTGACCCGTAGTATTACAAATAATTTTAAAATAAACTGTTGAAGGACCAGGACTTGCATCTCCATCTACTCCAATATAAAATGTATATGTTTCAAAATATCCATCACTATCTGCATCAGTACCTCCACTAAAACTATTTATTTCCCCATAAATAGCATAGGTATCAGCTTTAAGATTATTTTGCTCATTTTTTTCATTTTTACTGCCACTATTTTTGACTTTAATATCCTTTACTTCTTCCTTAAATAATACATCATTAGCATTCTGATCATTCTTAGTTTTTTTAAACACCTCATGAGTTATTGATGTAACCGAAGTATCCTCATTTATACTAGCACTTTCACTGTCTTTAATAATTTGATAATTTTCTTGAGATACATTACTATAATTTTCAGAGTCATTATTGTCGACAGGAGGAATAAGAGAAAGACCTCCTTCCAAAATATTAAGTTTAGACTTATCAACCTGAAGCAGATAATACTTATTTTCTTGTTGATCATATCTCGACACATATAATTCGTTTTGCTCTGGCACATCAACTTGAATCAAAGTTTTATTATCAAAAGTTGAAATCATACAATATCCATAATTATGGTTTAACAAGCGTGCTCGAATTGAATGTGTACCATTTACATCAATATTCACCTTGTCAATTAAGGCCTTGTATTGTTTGTCAGCGAACAAATCAAGTAACAATGTATCATTAAGCATTACAGCTTTTACTTTCTGCATGTTTGGATTAATAAAAAATTCTCGAGATTGAATTGCATTTTCAAATTTGAGAGAATAATTACTTTTTAAAACTTTATTCAAATTTTTAAAAGATATATCATTTAAATTGTGAGGTCTGTTTTGTGCATTGCATATTGAAATAAAAACGAAAACAATTAAAATTACCAATAAAGCTCTAGTTTCAAATTTCTTTAATTTAAAATTCATTTTTTATACTTTGGTTTATATTCAACGGATTTATACAACTTAACTCAAAAAAAGTTTGAAAAATAAGATTTTTCAAAAGCTTAGAAGAGAACTTGAATGCTCGGGGGAAATCATAAAAAAATCAATGTTTTACTTGTAAAAAGTATAAGTTAAGATTAAACAATTACTACTAAAATACTAAATATTTTCCAGCTTGAATTTTAATACTTTAAAAGAAGTTTTTCCGTTGCCAACTTTTCCCCAATTTCATGTTAATAAAAACATTGATTTTACTGCCATTTCCTACTGTTTTATCCATAAAAATATAGTATATTTGTTCGTTTGATTAACACAATGTAACTACTTGATTATGACTGAAGAAGAAAAAAATCTAAGTGCGAAAGAAGATTACAATGCGGATAACATTCAGGTGTTGGAAGGTTTAGAAGCTGTACGTAAGCGTCCGGCGATGTATATTGGCGATATTAGCAAACGCGGATTGCACCATTTGGTGTACGAAGTTATTGATAATTCGATAGACGAAGCACTCGCAGGTTATTGCGATTTAATTGAAGTATTTATCCATAAAGATAACTCAATAACAGTAACAGATAACGGTCGTGGAATCCCAACCGGATTACACGAAAAAGAAAAGCGTTCAGCTCTTGAGGTGGTAATGACTGTACTGCATGCCGGAGGTAAATTCGACAAAGGTTCTTATAAAGTTTCCGGTGGTTTGCACGGTGTAGGGGTATCCTGTGTAAATGCCCTATCAAAACATTTAAAAGTAAATGTTCATCGTGAAGGAAAAGAATTTTTTCAAGAATACCAGTATGGAAAACCAATGGCAGATGTAACACCTATTGGGGATACCTCAAAAAATGGAACTACTGTTTGGTTTACGCCTGACGATGGAATTTTCACCGAATTGATTTACGATTTTGATGTTTTAAGTTCTCGTTTACGTGAGTTGGCCTTTTTGAATAAAGGGATTCGTTTGAATATTAAAGACGAGAGAGAAACAAATGGGAATGGAGATGAAAATGGTGGATCAAAAGAAACTTCTTTTTTCTCTGAAAATGGACTGGTAGACTTTATTGCTTATCTCGATGCTACCCGCGAAAAATTGATGCCCGATGCAATTGCAATTGAAGGTGAGAAAAACGGAATACCTGTTGAAGTTTCAATGCAGTACAACACCTCATTTGCTGAAAATCTCCACTCATATGTTAACAATATAAATACACATGAAGGTGGAACGCACCTTTCAGGATTTCGTCGTGGATTAACCCGTACACTGAAATCTTATGCTGAAAAATCGGGGATGCTATCAAAACTGAAATTTGATATTAGCGGAGATGATTTCCGCGAAGGATTAACAGCCATTATTTCAGTAAAAGTTCAGGAACCACAATTCGAAGGCCAAACAAAAACAAAATTAGGTAATTCTGAGGTCATGGGAGCCGTTGACCAAATGATTAGCGAATCGTTGACCAACTACCTTGAAGAGAACCCAAAAGAAGCTAAAACCATCGTAAATAAAGTTATTTTAGCTGCAACCGCCCGTCATGCTGCTCGTAAAGCACGTGAATTAGTTCAACGTAAAAATGTATTATCCGGCTCAGGGCTTCCCGGAAAATTATCCGATTGCTCCGAACGCAATCCTGAACTTTGCGAAATTTACCTTGTGGAGGGTGATTCGGCAGGTGGTACAGCAAAAGCCGGTCGCGACCGTAAATTCCAAGCCATTCTTCCGTTAAGAGGTAAAATCCTGAACGTAGAAAAAGCGATGCCTCATAAAATATTTGAAAGCGAAGAAATAAAAAATATTTTTACAGCACTCGGAATTACGATTGGAACTGAAGAGGATAGCAAAGCCCTTAATCTTGAAAAACTTCGTTATCACAAAATCATTATTATGACGGATGCCGATGTGGATGGTAGTCACATTGCTACACTTATTCTGACTTTCTTCTTCCGCCATATGCACGACCTGATTGAAAAAGGTTATGTTTATATTGCTACGCCACCATTCTACCTCATTAAAAAAGGGAAAGAACAAAGATATTGCTGGAACGAAGAAGAGAGAGAAGCATATGTTGCCGAACTTACAGCTAGTACCGGAAAAGAAACCGGAATTCATATCCAACGCTATAAAGGTTTGGGTGAGATGAATGCCGAACAACTTTGGGATACAACAATGAATCCTAGCGTTCGTACATTACGTCAGGTAACCATTGATAATGGTGCCGAAGCTGACCGTGTATTCTCTATGCTTATGGGTGATGAAGTTCCGCCACGACGTGAGTTTATTGAGCAAAATGCTAAATACGCAAATATTGACGTTTAAAAACTAAAAGTATAAGCTTAAAAATATTGAGTCGGATTATCACAAGATAATTCGGCTCTTTTTTTATAAGCCTTTTCAAAAAATTTCTCCATAGGTCTTATTATTTTGCTTATTGGTATAAAAAGATTGCAGCTAATAGAATAATTTTTCTAATTTTAGTTCAATCAAATTAAATAATTTACAATTATGAAAAAAAATACAAACAAAGGATGGATTGTTACATTTATCCTTGCCATATTATTTATGGTTCCTACAACGCAGATATCTGCAAAAAAAAGCAAAAAGAAATCTTCGTCACCTACTGAATTTGAGTTTAGTAGTGATATGGTGAGCACTTTAAAGTTCAGAAGTATTGGACCTGCAGCCTATTCCGGTCGTATTTCCGATTTAGCAATTAATCCAAAAAACAACTCAGAATATTATGTTGGCGTTGCTTCCGGAGGATTATGGAAAACCATTAATCATGGAACAACTTTCGAACCGGTATTTGATGATCAATCGGTTTTTTCTATTGGATGTGTAACAATGGATCCAAACAATTCAAATGTAGTTTGGGTAGGTACAGGCGAAAATAATTCGCAACGTAACCTAGCATACGGCGATGGTGTTTACAAAACAACCGATGGCGGGAAAACCTTTAGCAATATGGGTTTAAAAACCAGTTCTCAAATTGGCAAAATTATGATCGACCCACGTAATAGCAATGTCGTTTATGTTGCCTCTCAAGGACAAGCTTGGGGACCTGGTGGCGAAAGAGGTTTGTATAAAACCATAGATGGCGGTAAAAACTGGGAGCGTGTTTTACACGTAGGAGAATATACCGGAATATCGGACATGGAAATGGATCCACGTAATCCGGATATTTTGTATGCTGCTGCGCATCAACGTGAGCGTCGTGTTTATTCGAAAATTGATGGAGGCGAAAAAAACCATTTGGCGACGATTGTAGCATT
>JAOZQX010000097.1 GCA_029931995.1 Bacteroidales bacterium | reverse complement strand
CCATTTCGACGATTGGATGGATAAGTATAATTACCTGATCGAAATGGGAAAAGAGATTCCATTGATCGATCCAAAGTTTAAAATTGAGAATAACTTGATAAAAGGTTGTCAGTCGCGGGTGTGGTTGCATGCAATTTTTGAGGATGGTAAAGTTACTTTTTCGGCCGATAGCGATGCGGTAATTACCAAGGGGATTGCTTATATTTTAATTCGTGTGATGAATGAACAAACACCCGATGCAATTTTAAATACCGAATTTGATTTTGTTAATCAGATAGGATTGAAAGAGCATTTGTCGCCAACCCGCTCCAATGGTTTAACATCAATGATTAAACAAATGAAATTGTATGCTTTGGCTTTTAAAACCAAGGCAGCCCAAGCATAAAATGAGTTATAAGTGATGAATTATAGTTATAATTTTTTTTACTCATCACTCATAACTTCTGAATTGAGATGAATCATGACACAAATAAGCAAAGAAAAATTAGAACAGTTAATTATAGAGATATTACGGAACATTTATGATCCTGAAATTCCGGTAAATATTTATGAATTGGGATTGATTTATGAAATTAAAATTAATGATGATTTTGAGGTTAATATTTTGATGACCCTTACAACTCCAAATTGTCCGGTAGCCGAAAGTATGCCTGCCGAAGTTCGGAAAAGTATAGCTGAAATTCAGGGAGTAAAAAAGGCGGAGGTTGAACTAACCTTTGAGCCACCGTGGGATCAGGAGATGTTGTCGGATGAGGCAAAATTGGACTTGGGATTGCTCTAAACTATTTTTGATAATCTATTCACTATATCTTTTTTAAAACGTATTTTTGTTGGACAATGACTCCAATTCAAGGCACATTATTAGCAGGTATTAAAAATCCGAATGATCTCAGGAAGTTAACTGAGGGTCAGCTTCCACAATTATGCGAAGAGATTCGTGATTTTATTTTGGATGTGATGTCTGAAAATCCGGGTCATTTGGGTGCAAGTTTGGGTGCGGTTGAAATTGCGGTAGCTTTACATTTTGCTTATAATACCCCCGAAGATAAATTGATTTGGGATGTAGGCCATCAAGCCTATGCACATAAAATACTTACCGAGCGAAAGGATTTATTTCATACCAACCGAACTTATAAAGGCATTAGTGGTTTCCCGAAAATGAGCGAAAGCAAATACGATTCATTTGGGGTTGGGCATTCTTCTACTTCTATTTCGGCAGCATTGGGAATGGCGATGGCTGCTCAAATGAATGGAATTACTGACCGAAAACATATTGCCATAATTGGCGATGGTTCGATGACCGGTGGAATGGCTATGGAAGCCTTGAATAATGCTGGTGTTTCACGCTCGAATCTGCTGGTAGTTTTAAATGATAATGGAATTTCTATCGATAGGGGTGTGGGTGCGTTGAAGGATTATTTAACGGATATGGCCACTTCTCGTGCTTATAACAAAATGAAAAATTTTGTTTGGAAAGTTTTGGGAAAAGTTACAGTAAATATTGGCCCTAATCATCAGCGAATTGCTCAACAAATTGATCGTGCCATTAAAGGGTCGATTTTACGGAGGAGTAATTTATTCGAATCTTATGGTTTTCGTTATTTTGGTCCGGTTGATGGAAATGATGTAAGACGTTTAGCTGATTTATTTCATGATTTGCAACGCATTCCGGGACCTAAACTTTTGCATGTGGTTACCAAAAAAGGCAAAGGCTTAAAACTTGCGGAAACCGACCAAACAAAATATCATGCACCTGGAACTTTCGACCGGAAAACGGGTGAAATTATCGAGAAAGAATGTACTGAGAAATTAGCACCTAAATACCAAACTGTTTTTGGAAGAACCATCATCGAGCTTGCTGAGATGAATGAGAAAATTGTTGGAATTACACCTGCCATGCCAACAGGTTGCTCATTAAATTTAATGATGGAAAAAATGCCCGAACGGGTTTTTGATGTGGGAATTGCCGAGCAACATGCGGTTACTTTTTCGGCAGGTTTGGCTACACAGGGAATGCTTCCGTTTTGTAATATTTACTCCACTTTTATGCAGCGGGCTTACGATCAGGTGGTGCATGATGTGGCTTTGCAAAATCTTCCGGTTGTTTTTTGTTTAGATAGGGGAGGATTGGTTGGCGAAGATGGAGCGACCCATCACGGAGCTTTTGATTTGGCTTATTTTCGTACCGTACCCAATATGATTGTTTCGGCTCCGATGAATGAACAGGAATTACGAAATTTAATGTTTACGGCTCAGCAGGAAGGAATGGGAGCATTCTCCATTCGTTATCCGCGTGGTAGGGGAGTGATGCCCGAATGGAAAACACCCTTTGAAAAACTGGAAATTGGCAAAGGCCGGAAATTAAAAACAGGTAAAGAGGTGGCTATAATTTCTATCGGTCATGTTGGAAATTTTGTGACCGAAGCTGCTGAAAAACTCTCCAAAGAAAATATTGAAATCTCGCATTACGATATGCGTTTCCTCAAACCCATTGACGAGGAATTATTGCACGATGCTTTTAAAAACCACAACAAGATTATTTGCGTTGAAGACGGTACCATTGTAGGTGGATTAGGAAGTGCTGTACTGGAATTTATGGCCGACCATAATTATAAAGCCGAAGTAAAACGCCTTGGTATTCCCGATAAATTTATTGAACATGGCAGCCTCGAAGAACTACACAAAGAGTGTGGGTTTGATGTGGATGGAATTATTCGATGTGCTAATTCGATAATGTGCTGATTTGCTAATTAGTAAATTTTGGCTTCCCCCAATTAGATTATATTTGGTTTTAGCTTAAAGATTCTGAAATTATGAAAAATATTTTTTTGACAGAAAAAACTAAAACAAGAATTGCAGAAAATACTGAGGTAAGAATAGATAAGGTTACAAAAGCAACTGATGAAGTTTATAATCTTTTAAAAAAAATGAACAAAGTTAGCTTGTTTATGGCTAAAAAAAATGTTGATTTTGAACCAAATAATTTCATTCGATTATTGGAATATAGATTGTTTATTGGTTTATTAATTCTTGATTTAGCTTCAGCAATGAGAATTTATTTAAACGCAAAATTTCAATATGAGGGACTTTTCTCTGCACGTCAAATCATTATAATAATTAATGAAGGATACAAGAAAATTTACAATTTCATTATACAAAATGATATAGGAGATAAAATTACTAGGTATAGAAATAGGTCTTTTTGGGTCAAAAATATTGGTGCAATTATTGAAGAGGATTTACCAAGCTTACAAAAAGAATATGATTTATTAACTGATAAGCTTGAGAGTTATTTAAACGTCAATTTTGATGACATTAAAGAGCAAAGAGATTTATCAATACATTATCATGAGAATCCTTTAAAAGTTTACGATATGTTTTTAAAGTTGGATGTTGAAGAAACATTCAAAAGGCTGATACCTTTTTGGGATATCCTGAATAAAATGTTTGATTTCACTCATCAAATTGTACTAAATTATGCAGACAAGTCGGATGATGAAAAAAGAAAACAAGAAATTATTTTTAATAAAATGATCTTGAAGTTGGAAGAATTAAAAAATTCTGAAAATGAAATTAATATTTCCAAACTACAAGAAAACATCAAAAAAGTTAGGGATGTATTTATTAAAATGGAAAAGACGATTAAATAATATGTTTTAATAATCGTGACTGAGCTAAATTATCACATTTACAGATATTCAAATTATTTCATTAGCACATCAGCAAATCAACTCATCAATTAATTATCTTCTTTTTCGTAAATAAAAATCCCACTTTCTCCCGTAGATTTGATAAATCCACGATACATCCCGGGCGTATTAAAAGCCATTGCAATATTACCGTCTTTATCTAAGGAAACAATGCCGCCTTCGCCGCCTTGCGTTTTTAGTTTTTCGTTTACCACATAATTGGCTGCCTTTTCCAAACTCCAGCCTTTGTATTCCATGAGGGCAGAAATATCGTAAGCCACCACATTACGGATAAAAAACTCTCCGTGCCCTGTTGAGGAAACACCGCAAGTTTTATTATTGGCATAGGTTCCGGCACCAATAACAGGAGTATCACCAATACGTCCCCACATTTTCATCATCATGCCTCCGGTAGAAGTTCCGGCAGCAATATTTCCGTTTTTATCTAAGGCGACACAACCAACGGTTCCATGTTTTTTATTGGCTTCTTCGGCTTCTTGTTTTTCTTTCATGCGGAGGTAAGAATTCCAGCGTCTTTCGCTTTTAAAATAGGAGGGATCTACAATTTCCAGGCCTTGTTGCTCTGCAAAAATTTCTGCGCCTTCGCGAGCCATCATCACATGTTTTGAATTTTCCATTACCAAACGTGCAGCCGAAATAGGATGCTTAATTGTTTTTACTCCGGCAACAGCTCCGGCCATTAAATTACTTCCATCCATGATGGAGGCATCCATTTCGTTTTCGCCGGCTTCGGTATAAACGGCACCTTTCCCTGCATTAAACAAAGGTGAGTCTTCCATAATATGAATAGTTGCTTCTACGGCATCTAAACTGCTTCCACCATTTTTGAGAATAGCTTCTCCGGCAGCCATAGCTTCCTGCATTTTTTCGATATAAGCAGCTTCCTTTCCAGGGGCCATATTTTTCTTTAAAATTGTACCGGCTCCACCGTGAATAACAATGGCATATTCAGGTTTTTCAATTTCTGCTTTTTTCTCTGTACACGACGAAAAAGCAATAAGAAGAATGACAGCGTAAATGATTTTTACAGTTTTCATAAGTTTTTATTTTTTCGTCAGTCCGGATCTGTCTGCCGACAGGCAGGCTTGATCCGGAATCTGAAAATAATTACTATGAGATTCTGAAACAAGTTCAGAATGACGATTTAATATTATTTAACTAGCGTTCCTAAAATTTCTTTAATATCTATGATTCCAAATAAGTGTGAGGCCGTAAATAAAATTACAAGCACAATCACCCATTTTACAAAATTTACCCCTCTTTTAACCGCCATCCGTGAAGCAATAAATGCCCCAATAAATGTTCCGATCGTTAAGATTAAACCATAGGCCCAATTTACCTGATCGTTCATTATAAAAATGATTAGCGTAAAAGGAGTATAAATCAATACGATCAAGACTTTCATAGCATTGGTCTTTACCAAATCATAGCCCACTCCTAACACAATTCCGGCGATTAAAAAATAACCTACACCTAACTGAATGAATCCGCCATACATCCCAATAAAAAAGAAAATTAATATTTGCCAGATGTTGAGTTTTTTTTCGCTTAATTCTTTATTTCCATACACAAAACGCTGAGGATTAAAAAGAGTGAAGCCTAGCATCACCAGCATAATTACAGCAATGGCTTTTTCAAAAATATCTTCGTTAATATCGACGGCAATCCACGCACCAATGACTGATCCAACTATTGCAGGAATAGCCAAAAGCAAGCCTTTTTTTACCTCCAGTACTTTTTGTTGTTTAAAACTGGCAACGGCTGTTATGTTTTGAACTAAAATTCCGATTCGGTTGGTGCCATTGGCAACATTGGCAGGTAATCCTAAAAGCATTAAAATTGATAAGGAAATAATGGAACCACCACCCGCCAAAGTATTAATAAAGCCTACTAGAATCCCTGAAACAATTAATGCAATAATTTCAATATAGGTCATAGGCCAATTTTAATTTTTAATAAAAGTTGGTTTTATTTTTTTCCCAAAAATTCGAATAATCAGGTAAAGCAAAATTATACCAACAGGAAATAATATCCACGAAGGAACACCATAAGCTGCTGGTAATGTACCAGCAAAAACAGCAACACCACCAACGGTTAAAGCATAAGGAAGCTGTGTCCGAACGTGTTCACTATGATTACAATTACTCGCCAGCGAACTTAAAATTGTGGTATCGG
>JAOZQX010000096.1 GCA_029931995.1 Bacteroidales bacterium | reverse complement strand
TTTTTTATTAACCAAATTTTTTAATTATGAGAAAATTTACAATTTGGCTAACATGCTTATTATTCTTTATAAGCATGGGTGCTAATGCTCAATCAAAGGTAATTACCGGTACCGTAACTGGTGCTGATGATGGTTTACCAATTCCTGGAGTTACTATTATGGTTCCAGGGACTACAGTTGGTACAACTACTGACTTCGACGGTAATTACGAATTAAGAGTTGACGAAGGTGTTACAACCTTAAGATTCTCATTTGTGGGTATGACATCCCAAGATGTTGAAATTGGTAGCAGAACAGTTATCAATATTCAAATGGCTATGTCTGCCGAAGTACTCGAAGAAGTCGTAGTTACGGCCATGGGTATTAAAAGAGAGAAAAAAGCTCTTGGTTACTCAGTAGGTACAGTTTCTGATGAAGAACTTACTAGAAAGCCTGAAGCCGATATTGCTACTTCACTAAGAGGTAAAGTTGCAGGTGTTGATATTATTAACAGTGCCGGTATTGTTGGTGCTGGATCAAGTATCACCATCCGTGGTAAATCATCAATTACGGGTTCTAACCAACCTTTATTCATTATTGATGGTGTTCCTTTTGATGCAGGTATTAACTCACTTGGTACTTTCGGTGGAAATGGTGGTGCTACAAACTCAGCTGCCAGTAGACAGCTTGACCTTGACCCTAATAACATTGAGAATATTAGTATTCTTAAAGGTTTAAGTGCAGCTAACTTGTATGGTGCTGATGGTAAAAACGGTGTTATTATCATTACTACTAAAAATGGAAGACAAAGTGCGACTAAAGATTTAACAATAAACTTTAATCAATCGTTCTACATTAACCAAGTTGCTCAACTACCTGACTTTACCAACCAATATGGTGGTGGTGGTGACAACGTGATGAATGTTGGTTTTATGGGAAACTGGGGGAATAATTTCGACGATAACCTCATGCAAAGACACCATTTAGATCGTGGTGGTATTCTTTCAATCATTTTTCCAGACTTTGTTGGTTTACAAGTACCTTATCAAGGATATCCAGATCAGGTTAGCGATTTCTTCAGAGCTGGCCTGGGTATGAATACTTTCATAGGTATGTCTAAAGGTTTTGAAAATGGTAATATGAACTTCAATATTGGTTATACTGATGAAGAAGGTTATGTTCCAAAAAACAATCTTGAAAAATTTAATGTAAGTTTTGGTGGTGATTTTACTGTTGATAAATTTCATTTCAGCACATCAATGAACTTTGTTAAAACACATTATGAAACGCCTCCTATCGGAGCTAGTGCTGCTGCAAATGCTACATCCATTATGGCAAGGTTATTATATTATCCAAGAAACTTAGACCTTACAGGACTTCCTTGGGAAAACCCCTTCGATCACTCAAGTGTATTCTACAGAGATGATGCCGAAAATCCTTATTGGGTACTAAACAACTCTGCAAGTGATAATATGACTCACAGATTTTTTGGTAACACAAAAGTTGCTTATGATGTAACTGATTTTATAAATCTTAGCTATCAAATTGGTTATGACACTTACCATGATGCCCAAAGAATGTATACAAATAAAGGTGGTGTTTCTAATGACTTTGCAATTGATGGTTATTTAAGAGACCTACATTATAGAATCACAACTTGGAACCATAATTTTATGGCCAATTTGATGGATACTAAAGTAACGGAAGATATCAGTTTAACAGCAACTCTTGGTGCTCAAGTTAAAAATGAGAGAATGAACAGATCAGGGATTGCAAGTACACAACAAATTGTGTATGGTGTTTTAAGACATGGTAATTTCTCTACTTCAGCAAGTGTTGACCCACTATCTGGTTTTTTCATTGATAGACAAACCGAAGAAAATTCTTATGGCGCATTTGCTCAGGTTGCTGTTGACTATAAAGATTTTGTTTATTTTACTGCAGCGGCTCGTAAAGATTGGGTTTCTACATTAGAAGACGGAAACAACTCATTACTATACCCAAGTGTTTCATTGTCATTTATTCCAACAACTGCTTTTTCAGCATTGGATAATAGCAATGTAATTAACTTTTTGAAAACCAGAATTGCTTTTGCAACTTCTGCCGGATTCCCTGGCCCATATAATACAAGAAGTGCATGGATGGCAAATCCTGCAGTTTTTGACAGAGGTGCGGGTGGTGATGTAAGTGCATATCCAAGTACTAGTTTAGGTAATCCAAATCTATTACCTGAATTCCAAAAAGAATGGGAATTTGGTCTTGAAGGTGCTTTCTTGAATAACCGGGTTAATCTTGAAGCTACTTACTACATTAAAAATACGAGAGACCAGATCCTTAGAAAATCACTTGACCCTGCTACCGGATATACCGGCGTGTTTGTAAATGTTGGTAATGTTGAAAACAAAGGTTGGGAAATCAACTTAGGAGTTACTCCTATCAGAACCAATGATTTCACATGGAGAATTAACAACGTCTTTACTAAAATGGTTAGTTTAGTTACTGATCTTGGTGGCGAAGAAATTGTATATTCCGGTTTTGCAGATCTTGGTAATATGGCCATTGAAGGAGAAGCCCTTGGTGTAATCAAAGGATCCTTTAATGTATTGGATACTGACATCGATATTGAAGGTCAAACAGCCACTGGACAATTATTGATTGATCCAACAGATGGTCATGTTTTAAATAGTGAAGAATTAGGTCTTGCTAACAAAATTATTGCTGATCCAAATCCGGATTGGAAATACACTTTAATGAACCAATTCTCGTACAAAGGATTTAACCTTTCATTCCAAATTGACTATACTCATGGTGGAGACATCTACAGCAGCACTATTAGTAATCTACTCAGAAGAGGTGTTACAACAGATAGCGAAGACAGGGAAATACTTTATATCATTCCTGGTCTTTTAGCCGATCCTGATACCGGTGCAGTCCTTTTTGATGAAAATGGAGAACCTATTCAAAACATTGTTCAAGTAGGTGCAAACGATATCTTCTTCCTAAATATGGTTGATAATGATAGTGGATCAGTATTTGATGCAAGTGTTGTAAGACTAAGAGAAGTTTCTCTTTCTTATGATCTACCTAAAAAACTCTTAACCAAATTACCTTTTAAAGCTGTTTCTTTAGTTTTATCAGGACAAAATTTATGGTATTATGCGCCTAATTTTCCAAATGGTGTAAACTTAGATCCGGAAACTTCAAGTACTGGTGCAGGTAATGGACTAGGATTTGAATACTTTTCACCTCCAAGTTCTAAAAAATTCGCTTTTACTATAAAGGCTACTATATAATGATGCATAATTTTAAAAATAAGATAATATGAAAACACAAATAAAAATTATATTATTATTGTTGACTGCCACATTTCTATCGCACAGTTGTATGGATTTGGACTTGTTGGATGACCCTAATGCGTTAACAGCAGATCAAGCAGATGTAACAATGATCCTTAACGGTGCCCAAATTGGTTATATCAATATGGTTGCCGGTCAAATCAATCAAAACAATACCGGGCTGAATGATGCCAGTATGGAAATGATGAGAATGATGAATCAGTTTGGTGGTTATACCGGACCGTTTTCTAATGCAAGGGCTGCAAGATTAGGTTTTATATGGGAGACTGCATATTCAGAGGTGCTTTTAGCTTGTGATAATGTGATTGCCCAAACCGAAGGCGATCCTGCAACAAATGTACACTTAGGAATTGCTAAAGCAATTAAAGGTTTTACTTTAGCTATGTTAGTTGATTATTTCAGGGATGTACCTTATACTGAAGCCCTAAGAGGAGAAGAAGGTATTTACAGCCCTATTCTTGACGATGGTGCAGATGTTTATGCTGCTGCTTTAGCTTCAATTGATGGAGCAATCGTAGCATTTAATGCAGGTGAACCAGCTTCAATACCTAATGATTATTACTTTGATGCTAATCGTACACAATGGGTAAAAGCTTGTAATACATTTAAATTAAAAATGTATGTTCAACAGCAATTAATCCATGATTATTCTGCAGAAATTGCTGCAATTGTTAACAGTGGTGATTTTATTGATGATGCTGCTGATAACTGGGTCTTCCAATATTCTACAGTTGCTGCTGGTCCTGATAGTCGTCACCCTCAGTATGGTAATAACTATACCGTTGCCGGTGGAAATGATTATATGGCGAATGACCTTATGGAGTTCATGAAAGATTCTAAAACTGTTTGGGATCCTCGCATGAGATATTATTTCTACAGACAAATTCTTGAAACTCCAACTGGAGATCAATTACCTTGTGAAGGATCTGCCCAACACCCAATTTGTTATATAGGTGACTATTACTGGGGAAGAGATCATGCTGATGATGATGGTGTTCCTCCGGATGGATTATCCAGAACACTTATTGGTGTTTATCCTGCAGGTGGTGCTTTTGATGCCGATAATTTCGTGCCTGGTTCTCAAAACACTACCACAAACAAACTAGGAGCTGGGATATTCCCACTTTGGTTGTCTTCATGGAGTGCTTTTGTAGGTGCTGAGGTTCAATTATCAGATAATTTTGCTACAGGAGATACTGATGCAAGAGACCTATTTGAAGAAGGTATCAGAGAATCAATTGCATATGTAATGAACTTTGGAGCAGCTCAAGCTGTTGCTGCTTTTGTTCCTGACCAAGCACATATTGATACCTATGTAGCAGAAGCTTTGGCTAATTATGATGCTGCCGGTACTAATGCAGAAAAATTGGATATTGTTATGCAAGAATTCCGCATTGCCTTATATGGTAACGGAGTAGAAGCATTTAATACATACAGAAGATCTGGTTTACCTTCAAACTTACAAGCTCCTATACAAGTAGCTGGTGATTTCCCTCATAGCTGGAATTATCCAAATACTGCTGTTGAAAGAAATATCAATATTGATCCGGTAGTAGTTACGGAACGAGTATTTTGGGATGATGGTTCAATAACTTTAAACTAAAAAATTATGAAAAATATATTTAAAATTATTAGTGTATTAAGTGTATTGCTATTTATGCTTACTACATCTTGTACAGAAAAAGAAAATACTTGGATAGCTGACCTTGAACATGGGGCATACCTAGTATTAGATGTGGTTCCTGATGCAGTTCAGGGAGTTACTGCGGTATCTGAGGTGACTTTTGTAGCAACGCTACGCGATCCTGCCGGAACCGTTGCTGACTACACACTCTCAATTGTTGGTACAATTGGTGGTGTTCAAACTGCGGAATTTGTTGTTGGAACTTATACAACATTCCCGCTTAGTTTTGACTGGGGTATCAACGAATTAGCGGCAGCAGTAGGTCTTACTGCAGCAGATATTAGTTTTGGTGATGCCTTTAATTTTTCAGGAACTGTTACTCATATTAACGGAACTGTTTATGGAGCAGAAACGCCAACATATGATGATGGTGTTCTTGATCTTGCCGGTGGTACAAATGATGAAATTGTAGATCCTACAAACGGATACAGAAACGGATTTGCATTTGGTTTTGTTATTGGATGTCCTGCAGATACGTATAACTCAGCTTCTATCCCTGGTAACTGGAATGCATTTTCAGCTACCTGGCCAGCAGACGGAACAGTTGTTTTCACAATTGATGCAGCAGATCCTAATGTTATGTTAGTTGATGGCATGGCAGCATTAGATGGCATGGTGGATACTCCAGAACCTATGAGACTGACAGTAGATCCTGCTGACAACTCTGTTTTGTGTGATCCAGATGTTATTCTTGCTGTAAATTTCTATGGTTTCGATAATATGTTCTTAACTGGTAATGGAACTATTTTCCCATGTGCCGGTAATACAATTCTTATAAATTTAGAATACCATGTTGTACAAGGTTCATTTGGTACATATGGTTATGTGTTTACACCTTTGTAAACGACAATTTTACAAGATTAGCTTAGTCTAATCATTCAAATAAAAAAGAGCTGAAATTAATTTCAGCTCTTTTTTT